>CAXICE010000001.1:0-33914 GCA_964022045.1 uncultured Polaribacter sp.
GAAAGTGTTTTTCAAAATACTAGAATTTTAGACGGACTTGTAAATAATCCAAATCAATCTTCTAATGTAAATAACGATTTTTATTTTCAAGATTATAACTTAAAATTTGTGGCAGAAACTTCTGATAAAAGCAAGTTGTCTATCAGTAATTTATATAATAAAAACCATTTAGATTTTTCTTCAGAAAACCAACGTTTTAGAGAAAAATCAATCGATAAAATTACCTATAAAAATAGCGGAACAAGATTGCTATGGAATCATAAAACCTCTTCTAATTTTTCACAAAACTTAGATTTTCATATTTCAGAATACGACTTTGATTATCTTGGTAATAGAAATGAAACTAGAAATAATCAAAATGACAATCAAAATCGTGAATTTGAAATAAAAAACAATGTAAAAGATCACGGAATTAATTATGACTTCACTTATAAATTAAGCACTAATTTTCAGTTTAATGGCGGTTATCAATTCTCCAAAACCAACATTTATTATTTGTATCAAACCAACTTTAATGGACCCAATAATATGTTGTTAAATGCGGAAAAAAATTCTAATACTACCAATGCATTTTTCTCTGAAATTCAACTTAAAAAAGGAAAATCATATATAAATTTTGGTTTTAGAGCGAATCATTTTTCTGCAGTTAAAGAGTGGTTTTTGGAGCCTCGACTTTTTGCTTCTACTAAAATTTCAGATTCATTTTCACTTAAAACTTCAGGAGAAATTAAAAACCAAGCGGTTAGTCAAGTTATTGAATATAGAAATAACGGAATTGGCTTAGAAAACAACATTTGGGCAACAGCAAATAATGCGATTCCGATTTTAAATAGCAAACAGTTTTCAGTTGGATTTTTATATCAAAAAAACGGCTGGAATTTAGATGTTGATATCTATAAAAAGAAGGTAAAAGGTATCACATTAATGACCGATGATATTGCCAATAGCACACCAAATAATCAAGTTCCTTTTTACATTTCGGGAGAAAGTGACATTTCTGGTTTAGAGCTTTTATTAAAGAAACGTTTTGGAAATTATCGTTCTTGGATTAGCTATTCATATTCGAAAACCAATCAACAATATAAAGAATTAAACAACGGAAATTCTTTTAGCGGAATTAATAGTATTCCGCATTCTTTTACGTGGTCGCACACCTATAAAATGAAGCAGTTTGAGTTTTCTTTAGGATGGAATTTTCGGTCTGGAATTCCGTACACAGAAGCAACCGGAACATTTACAGATTTAAACAATAATTTACGTGTTTCTTACGGAACGGTTAATGCGCAAAGATTGCCAAATTATCAGAAATTCGATTTTTCATCAACCTATAAATTCAACTTTTCAAAAAAGAAAAATATTCAAGGAAAAATAGGTTTATCGCTGATGAATGTTTTAAATGAAAAGAACATTTTAGACAGAACTTACGAACTTAAAATTGTGAATTCTCCAGGAAATATTGAGGAACAAAAATTAGTAAAAACAGATAGGTTATCGCTAGGTTTTACACCAAATGTAGTGTTTAGATTAACTTTTTAATTTGTTAATTTTTCTTCCTTTGCGTGCAATAAACGTGTTAGTTTTATTGATAAATCTAACAGAATTATTTTTGCATTTCCGTTTCTTTCAATGTGATACATTGCCGAACTAATTTCGTTACTTATTTCTAAAACATTTCCGCTATGTACAAATGGCGCAAACTTTTTTAAGTCAAACCCGGCAGTTTCTGTTTCTAAAAACACAATCGATTCTGAATTGTAATTCAACAACATGGCTTGTCTAAAAAACTGTAAACAATATTTTAAAAAACGTTTTTGAGTTTCCCTTCCGCTTTTTGCAATTTCATCGCTCCAAGAAACCAATTGTTGTACAACCGAGGCATTTCCTTTAGCTTTAAAAGCTGTTCTAATCCAAGTAATAAACCAAGTTTCGAAAATAGAATCACTAGAATCGTGATGTAATAAATGCAATGCCTTGTTGTAATTTCCTTCAGCTTGATGTGCAATTTTATATGCAGAACTATCAGAAATTTTTTCTTTAGTTATTAAAGATTGTGCAACTTCTTCTTCTGATAATGCAGAAAAATGAATGGTTTGACAACGAGATTTTATAGTATTAATAATTTGTTCATCATCTTCTGTGCACAGAATAAAAACCGTTTTTTCTGGTGGTTCTTCAATTAGCTTTAATAGTTTATTTGCTGCAGAAATATTCATTTTTTCAGCCATCCAAATAATCATTACCTTAAAACCACCTTCGTAAGACTTTAATTTTAAAGATTTTACAATATTTTCTGCTTCATCAACACCAATTAAACCTTGCTTGTTTTCTACGCCGATAAATTGCAGCCAATTATACAAACTTCCGTAAGATTGTTCTTTGATAAATAACCTCCAATCGTCTAAAAACAAATCACTAACTGGATGTTTTTTTACCTTATCATTTGATGTTACAGGAAATGCGAAATGTAAATCTGGGTGTGTTAATTTTTCGCATTTAACTCGACAAGAGTTTTCATCTTTACTAGTTGTGCAAAGCAAATGTTGTGCGTAAGCAATTGCCATTGGTAAGGTTCCAACACCTTCTTTTCCAACAAACAATTGTGCATGTGGAATTCTACCATTTTCTGTAGTAGATTTTAGGTGATTTTTAATATGATCTTGACCAATTACATCTTTAAAAAACATAACACAAATATATAACTTTTACTTACCGAAAACAGCATTGCTATTTTTTGATTTGTAATTTTTTGTAACCTTCTTAAATAAGTACATTTGTAAAAAATAAAAAAACAATGCCAACACTAAAAGATTTTAACTTCGAAAACAAAAAAGCACTAATTCGAGTAGATTTTAATGTGCCTTTAAATGATGATTTTAAAGTAACAGATGCTACAAGAATTCATGCTGCAAAATCAACAATAGACACTATTTTAAAAGCAGGAGGATCGGCAATTTTGATGTCGCATTTAGGAAGACCAAAAGGAAAAGAAGATCAATTTTCTTTGCGTCATATTGTAGAAAAAGCATCAGAAGTATTAGGTGTAAAAGTAAAGTTTGTTGATGATTGTATTGGTGATAAAGTAGAAAAAGTAGTATCAGAATTAAAAGCAGGTGAAGTTTTATTATTAGAAAACTTACGTTTTTATAGCGAAGAAAAAACAGGCGATAAAAACTTTGCAGAACAGCTTTCTAAATTAGGAGATATTTATGTAAATGACGCTTTTGGTACAGCACACAGAGCACATGCTTCAACAGCAATTATTGCAGATTTCTTTCCAAACAACAAGTGTTTTGGTAATTTATTAGCAAGAGAAATAGAAAGTATCGATAAAGTTTTAAACGATAGTCAAAAACCAGTTACGGCAATTTTAGGAGGCGCAAAAGTGTCATCAAAAATTGGGGTGATAGAAAATATTTTAGACAAAGTAGATCATATTATTATTGGTGGCGGAATGACATTTACTTTTGTAAAAGCGCTTGGTGGTAAGATTGGAAATTCTTTAGTAGAAGATGATAAACAAGAATTAGCGTTGTCAATTTTAGAGAAAGCAAAAGCAAAAAACGTAGCAATTCATTTACCTGTTGATGCAATTATTGCTGATGACTTTAGCAATGATGCGAATACAAAAGAAGTAGATACAGATCAAATTCCTGATGGATGGATGGGATTAGATGCTGGATCTAAAACAGCAGAAAAATTTGCAGAAGTTATTGCACAATCTAAAACGATATTATGGAACGGACCTTTAGGTGTTTTTGAAATGGAAAACTTTTCTAACGGAACTATTGAATTAGGAAATGCTATTGCTGCATCTACTAAAAATGGTGCATTTTCTTTAGTTGGCGGTGGTGATTCTGTTGCAGCAGTTAAACAATTTGGTTTTGCAGAAAAAGTAAGCTATGTTTCTACTGGCGGTGGCGCAATGTTAGAAATGTTAGAAGGAAAAACGTTACCAGGAATTGAAGCTATTTTAAAATAGTTTTAACTAAAATGTCATTTCGAGCGGAGTCGAGAAATCTTGAACAATAATTATTTTATAACAAAGATGAAATACACAACATTACCAAATTCAGACATAAAAGTTTCTAAAATTTGTTTAGGAACCATGACTTGGGGTCAGCAAAATACAGAATCAGAAGGTCATGAACAAATGGATTATGCGCTAGAAAAAGGTGTTAACTTTTTTGATGTTGCAGAGTTATATCCAATTCCGGCTAAAGCAGAAACTTATGGCGCAACGGAAAAAATTATTGGTTCTTGGTTTAAAAAAACGGGTAACAGAGATAAAGTTGTTTTAGCATCAAAAATTGCTGGTTGGGGCGCTTATACGGCGCATATCAGAAAAGATGGATTCAGCAAAAGAGCTATTAAAGAAGCGGTAGAAAACAGCTTAAAAAGATTGCAAACAGATTATATAGATTTATATCAATTACATTGGCCAGAAAGAGCTGCTAATTGTTTTGGTGTTAGAGATTATCCGTATCAAAATCATAAAGAGAGCTACGAAAATCATTTAGAAATTTTAGAAACTTTAAACGATTTTGTAAAAGCCGGAACGATTAAAAAAGTAGGTTTATCTAACGAAACACCTTGGGGAACTATGCAATATTTGCAAACCGCAAAAGAGCATAATTTACCAAGAATGTCAACAATTCAAAACTCGTATTCTTTATTGCATAGAGCTTATGAATACGGAATGTCTGAAGTTTCTTTAAGAGAAAATATTGGATTATTAGTGTATTCTCCGTTGGCTTTTGGTGTTCTTTCAGGAAAATATGTTGGCGGAAAATTGCCTTCAGATTCTCGTGTTGCTTTGTTTCCAAACTACAACAGGTATTCTTCTGCCGAATCTGAAAAAGCTGTGATTGAGTATCAGAAAATTGCTAATAAAAACGGGTTGTCTTTAGTTGAATTATCGCTGGCTTTTGTAAATCAATTGCCTTTTGTTACGAGTAATATTATTGGCGCTACAAAAATGAGTCAGCTAAAAGAGAATATTAATAGTATCAATATCGAATTACCACAAGAAATTATTGATGAAATAAATGCGGTTCATAAAGTAATGCCCAATCCTGCTCCGTAAAACTACTTATTTTAAAACATAAAAAAGCCCGATGAATTTTCATCGGGCTTTTTTGATATTTATTCTTCAATTAATTTTATTGAACTTGCTTTAAATCGGTTGTTTTTAATTTCTCCAACAGCAGTTGCTTTTCTAACAACTTCACAAAAACCAGTTTTTTTATCGTGAGCATCGCCAAAATCATCAATATGAGCGCCGTCAACAAAATATGCTTTTCCGTCAATTTTTATTGCTAAATCACAACCTTCTTGACCTGTAAGTTCAAACTGACATTGTCCACAAGAAACATCAGCAACAATAATTTTTTCTTTCTTTTCTGCACAAGAAAAAAGAACAAACAAACTTAAAAATAATAATTTTTTCATGATTAATATCCAATTTTAGATCGAACTCTTTGCAAAACATCAGCAGCAACTTTTCTTGCTTTTGTAGCTCCAATTGCAAGTACTTCATCTATTTCGTTTAGGTTATTCATATAGTGATTGTACTTTTCTCTTTCAGTAGAAAATGTTTCTAAAATCAACTCATACAACGCTTGTTTTGCATGACCATAACCGTAATTTCCGCCCAAATAATTTGCACGCATCGCTTCAGTTTTTTCTTCAGAAGCAATTAATTTATACAAAGCAAAAACGTTATCTGTATCTGGGTTTTTAGGTTCTTCTAACGGCGTACTATCGGTTTGAATTGCCATAATTTGTTTGCGTAACTTTTTATCCGTCAAGAAAATATTGATGTAATTATTACGCGATTTACTCATTTTTTCGCCATCAGTTCCAGGAACTAATTTGGTTTCTTCGCTAATTTTAGCATTTGGTAATACCAATGTTTCTCCTACAGTATTGTTAAATCTACTGGCAACATCGCGCGTTATTTCTAAATGTTGTAATTGATCTTTTCCAACAGGAACAATTTCTGCATCGTACAATAAAATATCTGCCGCCATTAACATTGGATAGGTAAATAATCCAGAATTAACATCCGATAACCTGTCTGCTTTGTCTTTAAAACTATGCGCTAAGGTTAAACGTTGATATGGAAAAAAACAACCTAAATACCATGATAATTCGGTTACTTCTGGCACATCACTTTGTCTATAAAAAACAGTAGAATTAATATCTAAACCACACGCAAGCCAAGTTGCTGCAACACTGTAAGTATTTTCTTTTAGTGTAGTTGCATCTTTTATCTGCGTTAAAGAATGCATGTCTGCAATAAATAAAAACGTTTCTTCTTTGGCTTCTTTTGCCATTTTTATGGCTGGTAAAATAGCTCCTAATAAATTTCCTAAATGTGGAGTTCCGGTGCTTTGTACTCCGGTTAAAATTCTAGACATTAATTTATGTTTAAATAGTTTTTAAATCTATCACAAAAATACTGTTTTAATAAGGAAAAGACAATAAGAATATTAATTACTACATTTGGCAACCATGGATTTCTTTAAAAATATTTTGCGTTTAATTTGGCGCGTTTGGTTTTATGTATTTTTCGGTATTTCGTTACTTGTAATGATACCTGTTTTGTTTCTTTTAACGATTCATGAAAATCAATATCCTTTTTTATATAAAATTATTAGAGCGTTTTCTAAAACCTTACTTTTTGTGATGGGTTTTCGATTAAAAAAAGAAATTTTAGAACCGTTGGATAGAAACAAAAGCTATATGTTTTGTCCAAATCATTCTTCAATGTTAGATCCTTTTATTCTAATAAGTATGGTTAAAAACCCGATTGTTTTTGTTGGAAAAGCAGAACTTAAAAAGATTCCAATTTTTGGGTTTTTCTATAAACGTATTTGTATTTTGGTTGATAGAAGCAGTCAAAGTAGTAGAAAAAGAGTTTATTTAAGTGCAAAAAGAAGACTAAAAAACGGAACAAGTGTTGCCATTTTTCCTGAAGGAATGGTGCCAACAGAAGATATTATTTTAAGTCCGTTTAAAAACGGCGCATTTAGTTTGGCAATAGAACATCAAATTCCGATTATTCCTGCAACATATTTTGATTGTAAACGTTTCTTTTCATGGACGTTTTTTAAAGGAAGACCTGGTAAAATTAGAGTAAAACAGCACAAGCCAATTTTTACAAAAGGTTTAGAAAAGAAAGACTTAAATACAATTAAAACACAAACTTTTAAAGTATTATTTGATGATTTATCTAATGATACAGCCTACATGAAAGACACAAATAGACATTTGAATGAGTGAATTAAACACTAAATACAGTGATAAAGAAGAGAAATTAAACATTGCAACTCATGCTTTTGGGTTCCTTTTAAGTGTTATTGCATTTCCTTTTTTAGTTTTAAAAGCAATGCTTTTAGAAGGTTTTTGGAAACCTGTTAGCATACTTATTTTCGGATTTAGCTTAATCATTTTATATGCAGCTTCTACATTTTATCATGCCGCAACAAAACCAAAATTAAGAAGACGTTTAAACATCTTTGATCATGCTGCAATTTATGTTTTAATTGCTGGAACTTACACACCTTTTACAATTATTACTTTAGAAGGAAATACAGGTTGGATTATCTTTGGATTGACTTGGTTTTTTGCATTAACAGGAATTATTTTAAAACTTTTTTTTACAGGAAAATTTGATAAATTATCAACTATAATGTATGTTTTAATGGGTTGGCAAATTGTTTTTGCAATTTCGCCCTTATTAGAAAAACTTTCAGTTGAAGGTTTATTTTGGCTGTTTGCTGGCGGAGTATTTTATACCGTTGGGGCAGTTCTATATTCGATAAAAAAGATTCCGTACAACCACGCAATATTTCATTTTTTTGTTTTAGCAGGAAGCTTATCTCATTTTATTTCAATTTACTATTATGTATAATTCATAATAATGTTAATTTTTATTAGAAAACTATCATTTTTATAAGAATATTAACGCAAAAACAACAATAAAAAGATGTTGTTTTTAAAATAATCGTAATTGTTTGTTTGTCAACAAAAAACACTATATATTTGTAGTCTTAGATGACAAGATAATTTTTTAATTGTTGAAGCGTTTAAGGTAAATAAATCTTATTTAGGGGGTAGGTTTATTAAATTTCCTCGAGCTTTTGTTCGAGGTTTTTTTATGCCCAAGAATTATATGGCAGCTTACTTAAAGATGAATTATAGTATTTAACTTCTCCAGTAACTTCTTTTCCTAGCCAATCTGGTTTTGAAAAATTTTCATTTTCGTTTGATAATTCTATTTCCGCAACAATTAAACCTTTGTTTTCTCCAAGGAATTCATCAACTTCAAAAACATGTTTTCCTTTTTTGATGTAATATCTATATTTTTCAATAGAATTTTTCTCTGTTAAAAGCATTAATTGTTCTGCTTCATTTACCGGAATTTCTTTTTCCCACTCAAATCGAACAGTTCCTGCTGTGTTTGACTTTCCTTTTATGGTTAAAAAAGCTTTTTCCTCAATAATTCTTACACGAACAGTTCTCTCTTTATCAGAATTTAAAAAACCTTGTTTGATGTACTTTTTTTGAAAAGAAAATTCTTTAAAACTATCGTTTTTAATTAAAAATTTTCTTTCTATTTCTAGATTCATTTATTTGCCGTTAATATTTGTACTAATGTATTGCTTTTTATCGTTATTGTTACAATTATTAGATATCTTTGAACTATAAAAATGTGTTCTTTATGAAGAAAAACGTTTTGTTTTTTTTACTATTAATTCCTTTTTTTTTATTTTCTCAAACCGATTATAGTAATCGTTGGGAAGATTTTTATTCGTACAATAATGTTAAGGATTTTATCCCTATAAATGATAAAATTTATGCTTTAACAGATAATGCTGTTTTTATTTATGATGTAAATTCTAAAGAAACTCAGAAGCTTTCATCCATTAATGGTTTTTCTGGAGAAACAACATCTGCTGTTCACTACAATACTTCAAATGAAAGGTTAGTTATTGGTTACGAAACGGGTTTAATTGAGATTTTAAGCCAAGATGGAAGTATTAAAATCTCTGCAGATATTGTTAACTTTAATCAATCTGGAGAGAAAAGAATCAATCATATTACAGAGTTTAATAACAAATTATACATTTCAACGCCTTTTGCAGTGGTAGTTTATGATATTGATAAATTAGAATTTGGCGATACGTATTTTATAGGTGCAAATTCTACCTCGGTAAAAATAAATCAAACATTAATTGCAAATAACCAAATTTATGCCGCAACAGAAAACGGAATTTATGTTGCAAATTTAGCAAACCCAAACTTGATAGATTTTAATAATTGGCAACTAATTTTTGTGGGGAATTACACAAATATTACTAAGTTTAACACAAAGGTTTATGCTTCTATAGGTAATGATTTAATTAGTATTCAAGGAACAAACGTTACTGTTGAAAAATCATTTACCAGTGCAATTAAAAAGTTAAAAACGAACACGCAAAATTTAGTTGTAACAACAAATTTATTTGCAACAGTCTTTAATACTAGTTTAACTCAAGTTTATCAAAGTAGACCAACAGTAGATTATAATTTCACTTTAAATAATGCATCAACTTTTGGCAATGATTTATTTTTAGCAACTAAAGAGTTTGGTATTTTGAAAACTCCTATTTCTGGAGGTCAAAACTTCACCCAGATTCATCCAAAAGGACCACTTTCTAATGCTGTTTTTTCGATGGATGTTTTAGATAAAAACATTTGGGTTGTTTATGGTGGTTATAGTTCTGCTTATGTTCCTACAGGAAATTTAAAAGGATTTAGTCACTATAACGGCTCAGAATGGAAAAATACTACATTTACGAATGCTATGCCTATTTTAGATTTAGTGAACGTTACAATTGATCCAAATCATGAAAATAGAGCTTTTTTAAGTTCTTATTCTGACACCAATTCTGGAAATATTTTATCTGGAGGAGGCTTACTTGAAGTTGTAGATGATCAAATATTAAATTTTTACAATTCAAGAAATAGTCCTTTAGAAGACCTTTTCCCTACCGATCCAAACAGAATAACAACAAGAATTAACGGAACAACTTTCGATAGCCAAGGAAACCTTTGGGTTACCGATGCAATTGCCTCTGATAAACTTAAAAAACTCACTCCAAACGGAACCTGGCAAGCGTTTGATTTAAGAAGTCTTCAAACTAATAAAGCAGAAGAATTAAATACTATAAAAGTTGACAAATCAAATAGTTTGTGGATCGGAACAAGAAGAAATGGCGCGTATGTTTTTAACGAAACAGGTTTAAGAAAAAGGGCTTTAACGACAGAACCAACTAAAGGAAATTTACCACACGCAAATGTAAGAACAATTGCGATTGATAAAAATAATAGAGTTTGGTTAGGCACACAATCTGGACTAGCTGTTTTTTATAATCCAAATGGGCTTTTTGATGCCAATATTTATGATGCAGAACCTATTATTATTTTAGATGATGGAATTCCGAAGAAATTATTAGGCAATCAAACTATAAATACTATTGCTGTTGATGGTGCTGATAATAAATGGTTTGGAACTGATAACGGTGGTGTTTTATATACAAACCCAAACGGGCAAAATACCATAAGAAGTTTTAATAAAGACAATTCACCCTTACCATCAAATAAGATCTTAAATATTAGTGTTGATTTCACTAACGGAAAAGTATATTTCGCAACCGATAAAGGAGTTGTTGCTTATAATAGTAAAGTTGCTAGTTTTGGTGAAACCTTAGAAGCAGTTTACGCATATCCAAATCCTGCATTAAAAAATCATCAAACGGTTACGATTGATGGAAAAAACGGAAATCATTTACCAAAAGGAACAAACGTAAAAATCTTAGACGTAGCTGGTAACTTGGTATACGAAACCAATGTTGTAGAAGGGCAGGAAATTCAGGGCGGAAAAGTGGTTTGGAACAAAACAAACTTAGCAGGTAAAAAAGTAGCATCTGGTATTTATATTGTATTACTTTCTAATGATGACGCAACAGAATCTACAACTACAAAAATTGCAATTATAAATTAATGGCATTAATTAAAACAAAAGCAATTGTCTTAAGCTCTTTAAAATACAGTGATACAAGTTTAATTGTTCGATGTTTTACTTTAGAAGACGGCTTAAAATCATACTTGCTAAAAGGGATTTTAAACGCAAAAAAAGGAAAAATAAAAGCAGCCTATTTTCAGCCATTAACACAATTAAATATTGAAGCAAGTCACAATACAAAAGGGAATTTAAACAGCATAAAAGAAGTTCATGTTGTTAACCCATATCAAAACATTTATACCAATATTTTTAAACAAACAATTGTACTTTTTTTATCAGAAATACTCAGTAGTACAATTCAAGAAGAAGAAGCTAATGAGCAATTATTTTCATTTTTAGAAACGTCTTTTATTTGGTTAGATACTAATGATAGAACATCAAATTTTCATCTACTTTTTTTATTAAACCTCTCTAAATTCTTAGGATTTTATCCAGATACAACAAATATAAATTACTCATATTTTAATTTAATTGATGGTAATTTTAAAGAATCAACCTTAGAAAAAGAGGTTCTTTTTGGCGATAAATTAACACAGTTTAAAAAGCTTTTGGGCACAAATTTTGATAGTATAGAATCAATAAATTTTAACAAAAAAGAAAGACAACAAGTTTTACAAATAATAATTCGTTATTTTGAACTACATTTGGACGGTTTTAGAAACCCAAAGTCTTTAAAAGTTTTAGAAACAGTATTTAACTGATGATGAAGAGAATTTTTACCTTATTAATTGTTTTTTATAGCATTACAATTTTTGGACAAAAGATAAAAGTTGTAGATGATGAAACAGGTTTTCCGATAAGTGAAGTTGCTATTTACAACAAAACCTTAACTATTTCTACAGTTACAGATGATGATGGATTGGCAGATATTTCTAGTTTTAAACTACAAGATTTACTATTAGTTTCTCATGTTTCTTACACTACTTTTAGCATTACATTTAAGAAGTTAAAGAGGGCTAAATATGTAGTGAAATTAACCAAAAAAACAGCTCAATTAGATGAGGTTGTTTTATCTGTTTTTAAAAAGCAAGAAAAATCAACACGAATTGCAGAACAAACCGTTGCAATAACTAAAGAAGATATTTTAAAAGAATCACCACAAACTTCTGCAGATTTATTAGCGTCTATTCCGGGAATTAAAGTTCAGAAATCACAATTTGGCGGAGGAAGTCCGGTTTTAAGAGGAATGGAATCTAACCGAGTTTTATTAGTTGTAGATGGTGTTAGAATGAATAATGCTATTTATAGAAAAGGGCATTTACAAAACTCAATTACAATTTCTCCTTCAATTTTAGAACGCACAGAAATTGTATTTGGACCTTCTTCTGTTGTTTATGGGTCTGATGCATTAGGAGGTGTAATTCACTACTATACAAGAACTCCAAAAACCTCTGAAAAAGAAAAAATGAAAAGTAATTTCTTCTCAAGATTTGGAACCGTTAATCAAGAAATCACCACAAATATTTCTGCAGAATTAAGCTTTAAAAAATGGGCTTCTTTTACAAGTTATACTCAAAGTTCTTTTGGTGATTTAAAAATGGGAAAAAACAGAAGTCACGGCTTTAAAAACTGGGGTTTAGTTCCGTTTTATTCTAAAAATATCGATCAAAACTATTTCGCTAGCCCAACTGTAAATTCAGACCCATCGATTCAAAGAAATACGGGTTATGAGCAAAAAGATTTTTTACAGAAATTTTACATTCCATTATCAAACAAAACCGATATAACAGTTAATTTACAATACTCAACCTCATCAAATATTCCAAGGTTTGATAAATTAATGGAGCTTAAATCTGGTTCATTAAAATTTGCAGAATGGTATTATGGTCCTCAAGAGCGTTTTCTAGCTTCAACACAACTCACTATTAACCCTGAAAAAAAATGGTTAAATAGCGGAACTTTTACAGTATCTTATCAAAACATAAAAGAATCTAGAGTTCAACGAAAATTTAACGATTTAAAACGTTTGTATAGAAATGAAGAGGTTGATGTATACACTATAAATGGAGATTTTTCTGTACCATTGACAAATGATAAAAACAGAAATTTATCTTATGGATTTGAGCTAACTTATAATGATGTAAAATCAATTTCTGAAGGAAAAATAATTGCACCATCAAGTAATAAAGTGGTTGGTTTAGTTGGCAATTTTAAAGTGCAATCTCGTTTTCCTGATGGAGGAAGCAGCTATACAAGCTCTGCAGTTTACACCGATTACAGGCAAGATATAAACGAAAAATCTACCTTAAACACAGGAATTCGTTTAACAAATACAATGTTAAATGCAAGGTGGATTGACCAAACATTTATTGTTTTACCAAGTACAGAAATAGAACTTACTAATACTGCTTTAACAGCAACAATTGGTTATGTTTATAAACCAACAAAAGATTGGAAATTGAACAGTGTAATTTCATCTGGTTTTCGCTCACCAAATATTGATGATGTTGGTAAAATTAGAGAGAAAAACGGGAATGTTACTTTGCCAAATGTTGCTTTGAAACCAGAATTTGCTTACAACGCAGAAATAGGGGTTTTAAAATTTTTTAACCAAAGAAAGTTTAGTGTTGGCTTTAATACATATTATACTCTTTTAGATAATTATATTACCAGAGAAGCTGATGGTAATACAATTTTATATGACGGAGAAATAGGAAATGTTGTAAAAAACATTAATAAAGGAAGGGCTTATATTACAGGTTTCACAGCCAATTATTTTGGAAGATTAAACAACAGTTTTAACACTTCTGGATCGATAACCTATACAAAAGGAAGAACATTTGATACCGATGAACCAATGTCTTCAATTCCGCCATTATTTGGAAGGTTTGAAATTAGTTATCGAAAAAACAGAATAGAATTGTCTGTTGATTATCGTTTTAATGCAAAAAAAGACATGAAAGAATATAACATTTCAGAAGGAATAGATAATCATGTTCAAACGCCAATTATCAATGCAAATGCAACGAACGCAGTTGATAAATACTACGGAACACCAAGTTGGCAAACGACTAGTTTAAGCGCAAAATATAATATGAATCAGAATTTATGGGTTCAAGGAAAAGTAACCAATCTTTTTGATGAGCATTATAAAGAATTTGCATCTGGAGTTTCTGCTCCTGGAAGAAATTTTTCAGTAGCACTTCACGCTACTTTTTAGATTTAATTTTATTTCCGTCGCTATCAAAATTTTGAGATAACACTTGTTCGGTTTTGATAACTGTTACAGCAAGGGTTAACAATAGAAAAACCATTGGTTGCCATGTAATTTCAACCGAGGTAACAAATACAAAAAGCAAAGCAACTATAAATGAAATTGCTGAATATTTAATAAGTGTATTGTTAAAAAATGAATTTGCAAAACTCCAAATCTCTTCATTTTTCATTGATTTATTAGTTCTATATCCATACAAAGCATTTATCTTTTTTGGAGGAAAAAAGTAAAAAACAATGCTAAAGAACAACAACAATCCGTTTACAGAAATTACATAAATATATGGGTTCATCTTTTTATTTTTTTAGAGGTCTAATTAAACCTTCTTGTGCTACAGAAGCAATTAAATTACCGTTTCTAGAATAAATATTTCCTCTTGCAAAACCTCTTGCACCAAATGCATTTGGAGACTCTGTTCTGTACAACATCCAATCATCTAAATCAAATTCTCTAAAAAACCACATCGAATGGTCTAAACTCGCCATTTGTGTATTTCCATAATTGGCTTTGCTAGCATTTGGATACAAAGTAGAGTTTAAAATGTTGTAATCAGAAATATAAGTTAGAATTTGTTGCTTTAAAGCAAGGTTTGCATTCTCTGGGTTACCTTTAACTTTAAACCAAACATCAGAAAATGGTGGTAAATCTTTTAAATCTAAAGGGTTTACAATTGAAGTTGGTTTAAATTCTATTGGGCGTTCAATTTCTAAGAAAGCTTTTAGTTGTTTTGGAAGAAAATCACCTAATTGCTCTAGCATGTCTGTCCAACTTAATAATTCTTCAGGCTGCTTTAAATCACTTTCTAATTCTTGTTGATGCTCATGTCCTTCCTCTTTTTTATGAAACGAAGCCGATAAAATAAAAATGGTTTTATCATTTTGTTTTGCAGTAACTCTTCTGGTAGAAAAACTTCCGCCGTTTCTCATATTATTTACCAAATAAGTGATTGGTAATTCTAGGTTACCAGCTTCTAAAAAATAAGAATGTAAAGAATGTAAAATACGATCTTTAGAAACGCTATTGTTGGCAGCGCTTAAGGCTTGTGCTAAAACTTGACCACCAAAAACATTAGGACTTCCAATGGTTTTACTGATTCCAACAAATTCGTTTTCTGATTTTTTTTCTAAAGTAAGAACTGCAATTAAATCTTCAATAAACTTCATAAGTAGGTTTCATATTTTTTACAAATATAAACAGATTTACTTGGTTAGAGTTTTAGATTTAAAAGGTTTTTGTTGCTTAAAAGGCTTGGTTTCTATGTAACTTAAAAAGTGTTTTATAAACTTATTTTTAATTGTTTTTTTATGACGGATATAACAGGTTAAATCTTGTGAAGTTGCACCAATTGAGCTTTTTATTTCGCTTGCAGTTCTTCCAAAATTAATTACTTTTAGTTGTTGTTTTATTGCAATTTGAATATAATCGTACAACATACGTTGATAAATTGCCAACTGTTTATTTAAAGAATAATCAATTCCAACAAAGTGTGCATCTAACGAGTCATTATTTACGATTCCAGACATAAAACCAACTATTTTATTTTGATGCCAATAGGTTTTAAAAATGTAGTTTTCGCCAAGTTTTTCTTTTAAAGAAATGTAGGTTTCTAGATTAAAATCACCCAAATTAAAATCTGCTTTATTAGAAACGGTTTTGTACAATTTGGTAATTTCTGGCAAACTATTTTTAATGTCTTCTATAGAACTTTCTTTTACAACTAAGCCTTTACTTAAAGTTAAAGCACGTTTTGCTTTAACTCTAAATTTGGTTTTCATAGCGTCTAAATAATCTTGAAAAGTAAGCCAACTTTTATCTATTTTTAAAAGCATGTTTGGCTCTACATTAAAAGAATAATAATTTAAAACGTGTAACTGGTTTGTAATTTCTAAAGACTCTTTGATAAAGTCTTTTATAAGATAAATAGAGATATTGTTTGTGGCAGTTTCTACTGAAATTGCTTTCACTATTTTTTTTATAATGCTTTGTTTATTTTGATTTTCTTTGATATAAATTCCGTGTTCACCACTTACAAAAACATTTCCGCAAACTAATAGTTTAATTGGTTTTAACTTCGGAAAAACTCCTAAACGTCTACCAAAACACTTTAATTGATGAAAACCTTTGCTTAAAGAATTTTCAATTCCATCTAAAGGAAAATCAATAATTTGAATGTTTGCTAATGCAATTGCTGCATTATTTTCATCGACCAAAACCAAATAAGAAAACGTAATTTGAGGATTGTTTTCTTCTAACGAAATTAAATATTCAGGATGAAAATAAACGTTTTTAGAGCACGCAAGTTCATTCCAAATCGAAGTAGAAATTTCTGCTACAGAAGAAAAAAATAATGCCGTATGATGGTTTTTTTGAAAACTCAAATTTGGTTAGTTTTATATCAATCTAAAATACGAAAAGAAAAGTTATCCGATGTATACTTGGTTAAATCTTAAATTTTAGAAAAGATATAGATTTAATTGTATTTTTATCAACCTAAAGTAAAGAAATGCAAACAGATTTTAATTTTAATTATGGCCACCTTTTTGAAACAGACCTACTCAGTGAAATACTTGCAGTTGGCGAATATAGAAAAGTAACCGAAGGCACAGAATTAATAGATATTGGTAGTAAAATACAGTTTATGCCATTAATTATTAATGGCGCAATAAAGATTTTAAGAGAAGATGAAAACGGAGATGAATTGGTGCTCTACTTTATAGAGCAAGGAGATACATGTGCCATGACAATTACTTGTTGTATTGGACAAACAAAAAGTAAAATTAGAGCTGTGGCTGAAATAGAGACAGAACTTTTAATGATTCCAATTCAAAAAATTAGCGAATGGATGAATAAGTATACATCTTGGCAAAGTTTTATTTTGCAAAGTTACCATGAACGGATGCAAGAATTGCTAGAAGCTATTGATACAATTGCTTTTTTAAATATGGATAAACGTGTGTTAAAGTATTTAAAAGATAAAGCAATGATAAACAAAAATGAAACCATCCAAGTAACACATAAAGAAATAGCAAACGACTTACACACGTCAAGAGTTGTAGTTTCTCGATTGTTAAAAGCTCTAGAGATTAATAAGGAAATAGCACTAAATAGAAACCAGATTACGCTATTAAATCTTTAAGCTTTTGTAACGAATGTTACAATGTGCAGCCAAAGAAGTTTTTAACTTTACAATAAAAATGAGAACATTTATTACATTTATTTCTGTACTGATTTTTGCGAGTTGTCAAACTTCAGAAAAACCAAATTATTCTAAAACTTTTATTGCACAAAAAGCAGATGAATTACAAGAGCATCCAGGTAAAAAATTGATGGAAAAAAACTGTTCTGTTTGCCATCATCCAACAGCAAGCCATGAGAATAGACTTGCGCCACCAATAATTGCTGTAAAAAAACACTATAAATCTTCTAAAACAACAAAAGAAGAATTTCAAGAAGCAATTCAAAATTGGATTAAAAACCCAACAAAGGAAAACTCAAAAATGTCGGGAGCAATAAGGCGATTTGGCATCATGCCAAAAACACCTTTTCCGAAAAAGACAATAGATTTAATTACAGATTATATGTTTGATCATAAAATTGAGCAACCAAAATGGTTTGAAAAACACACAAAATCAAAGCATAAAAATGAGTAAATTTTCTGAACTAATTAACCAAAATAAGCCTGTTTTAGTAGATTTTTTTGCTGACTGGTGTGGACCTTGCAAAATGATGAATCCAATATTAAAAGAAGTAAAAGATGCTTTAGGTGATAGAGTTTCTGTTATTAAAATTAATGTTGATACAAATAAACAATTAGCTGCTAAATATCAAGTTAGAGGTGTTCCAACATTAATTTTATTTAAAGCAGGTAAGCAATTATGGAGACAATCAGGCGTTTTACAAAAAAATGAGTTGATACAAATTATAAATTCACACTAGGAATTAAAAAGATGATAGAAATCATATATTACCTTACTTTTTTATTAGATTTTTGACTCTTAAAATTAAATAACCATGTTAAATACACCACCATTAGTTTCTTGGACAAACGGAACCATTTTAATTGGAGTTTTTGCTCTTGTTTGTGTTGGTTTAGTTGCTGTAGTAATCTTATTAATGTCTACCGACAAGAAGAAAAAATAGTTACCATTAAATAAAGAGGACATTACTTTAGTAATGTCCTCTTTATTGTAATTAAAAATTATATTGTAAAAAAGCGGTCATATTTCTTCCTGGCTCTGTAACTGGCGTTCTTCCAAAATTACTTTGATTTGTAAAACTAAAGTTTAAATGGTTATGATAGTATTTGTCAAAAACATTTAAAACAGCAAAACCTAAGCTTGTATTTTTAAAAGGATTAAAGCCTAAACGTAAGTCAACTGTTTGATAACCATTAGTTGTTGTTTCTCCAAAACTAGGCGCGATGTTTTCTTGTTCACTTGTTAAGTTAAACTGAATATTTGCCCAATATTTTGGTTTTTTTACTCCCACTGTAAACTTTGTTTTAAAAGGAGGAGTTAATGGTAAAGATTCGTTTAAGTCTTTATTTTTTGCATACACATAAGCAACTTCTCCTTTAAAATAATAATCTTTTAAAAAATTAATTTGTGTCATTGCTTCAAAACCTGTTTTATAAGCATTATTTAAGTTTCTAAACACTTTAGGATTTATGGGAAGTCTAGTTGGCATAAACTTTCTTGTTAAAGTGGGATCAACAATTCCAACAATATAGTTTTCAAAAGCAGAATAATAAACCGAAGCAGCAAAATTTATATTTCTATTATCATTACTTCCTTTAATTCCTACTTCAAATTGGTTGTTTACTTCTGCTTTTAAGTTTGGGTTCCCAATATATTCGTATGGATCTGATCCTGCATTAAAATGATTAATATAACGTTCTATCATATTTGCAGATCTTACTCCACGACCATATGCTGCCTCAAAAGTAAGATTATTGGAAATTATTTTTTTTAATGAAACCGTTCCGCTAATATTATTTTCTGTACGCTTTTTTAAATTATACATGGCTGCAAAATCTGCTTCAGGATCTTTAATGTTTGAAATGACAATATCATTTCGAATACCTGCAGTTACAATCGTTGTGTTATTTGCCTCCCATTTTGCTTCAGCAAAAATACCGATATCGTTTATATAAGAATCTTGCCAAACCTTATCATTAAATACCATAGGTGTTGCCAATGGCATTCCCATCATATTTAATTTTACAGCTCTCGTTCTTCCTCCGTCTCTACTAATTAATATTGCATCTAAACCACCAAATAAATCCAGTTTTTTTGAAGGTTGCCAATTCATTTCAAATTTTCCGCCTATGGTAGTTGCATTTACAGAAGAAGTAGCTTCTGTCATCATAAATGAAGGCCTGTTTTTGTTGGTCATTAAATGATCTACATAACTGTAGTATGCTTTTGCAGAAATGTTTTTTAAAGTTTCCCCAATATTAGATGCTTTATAATCTAAAGAAATAATACTACTATTGTCATACTCTGTATCCATTGGCAAACCTGCGTGCGATACATCTCTACCAAAAGATTGTCTCCAGTGAATTTGTAATCGTTGATCATCCGAAAAATTATACCCTAATTTTAGCCCATAGTCTGTACTTAGAAAAGAAGAAGGAATTTCTACATCATTTCCGTCATTGTAATTTCCAAAATTTCTATAGCCTACGTTTCCAACAATATCATATTTGTTTTGTATATATTGAAGTTGTAACATGTTTACAAAAGAGTTTCCATTGGTTTCATATCCAATAGAAGTTTTACCATGAAACCCTTTATCTAGGTAGTTTGGTTTTTGTGTAACCATATTAATAATTCCTCCAAAAGTAGCTCCATACCTTACTGTATAAGGTCCTTTTATAATTTCAATTTTAGAGATTTCTTCTGGAATAATATGTGTAGTTATGGGATCCATTCTGTTTGGACAAGCATTCATTGCTTTTGTTCCACCATCATATTGAATATTCAATTGCTCATATTGACTGGCTCTAAAAGAAGGATCTATGGCATAATTACCTCTTTTAATCACAGAAAAACCATTAATAAAATTAAATAAGTCAGCAACATTTTTAGGTTGCACAATATTTTTATCATACTTGTTTGATACAATAGTATGAATTGGATCTGTTTTAATATTACCGGTAACAATAACTTCGTCAAGTTTTATTCTTTTAATTGTGTCTAATTTTTTTTCTTGAGAATAAGACAACGCTGTAATTAGCGCGCATAAAAGCACACTATATAATTTTTTCATTTTAATAATTCTTTAAGTTTAATAATAAGATGTTTTGTTCAGTTTTTAAACTATGTTAATCACTGTAAAACCTTTTGTGTAAAAATTAAACTTGTGGCGGATGAAAAAAAGAGAATGAAGTTTTGTAGTTATATAGTTCGTTATAAAAAAAGAATTGCTTTTGTTTAGAAACGTAAGAATTAAAATCAAAAACGAGTAGACTCTCTTTGTATAATAAAACCTCTTTTAAATCGATTAAATGTTTTGGTTTATTGGTATTGTTGGTGTCTGTTTCTATTACTTTTTTTAACTGACATTTTCCGTTACATTCTAGCTCTGGTTTATCAATATTTTCACAAAAAAACTCAATAAAACCTTCTGTATCAATACCATAATAAATATATGTTAAAGACGCTCTTAACGTATTGAAAAGTATAAGACTACTTAACAAAAAAGAAAGTATAATTCGCCAATTTTTCACAAGCGTAAAGGTAATTATTTCGAGTTTTTTTTAAATGACTTTTATCATTAAATAGAAGTTTTTTATAATAATGTAAAGAACGTTTTTTTGAATAATTAGGTGAGTAACCTTTGTTACACACAAATGCTATTAATCGAATTAATTTTGCTGTATAAAAATAGACGGATTAATGAAAAATATTAGTAAACTAATTATAGTAACTATTTTCTTGTTTTCAGGAAACCTAAAAGCGCAAGAGATTATTCCTATAAGCAAAGCAGCTATTTTAGAAAAAATATCAAAAAACAACTTAACGCTTAAGATTTCTCAAGAAAATTTTCACAAAGCAAAAGCAGATTATAGCCAAACAAATGCTATTTATTTGCCTAATATTAAGGCAAGTCATACAGGTATTAGAACTACAAATCCTTTAATGGCTTTTGGATCTAAATTAAATCAAGAAGTTTTAACAGCTGCAGATTTTAACCCTGTATTGTTAAATAATCCTAAACAAACACAAAACTTTGCTACTAAGATTGAAATTCAACAACCTTTAATAAATCTTGATGGTGTTTATCAGCGAAAAGCAGCAAAGTATAAAATGCAAGCCTCTTTATTAAAAACTAAAAGAACTGCAGATTATTTGAAGCTAGAGGTAGAAAAAGCCTATATGCAATTACAATTGGCATATAAAGCTGTAGAAGTTTTAGAAAAAGCATTAAAAACAGCTAAAGAGAATCAAAAAATAGCAGAGAACAACTTTCAACAAGGATACTTACAACAAGCAGATATTTTAACAATACAGGTTAGAGTAACCGAAATAAAAGGTCAGCTACAAACAGCAAAAAGCAACATATTAAATGCTTCTAATTACTTGTCTTTTTTGATGAATGATGACACCAATGTTATATACAAGTCAACAGATAATTTAAGTGTTACCACAAAAAATAACACGCCTATAAATGTATCAGAGAACAGAGCAGATATTAAAGCAATGCAATTAGCTTCGGATGCTTATATGGCAATGAACAAAGCAGATAAAATGACCTTCTTACCTCGCTTAAATGCTTTTGGAAGTTATGAATTGTATGATAATAATTTATTTCAAGCAAATGCAAGTGGTTATTTAGTAGGTGCGCAATTAACTTGGAGTCTTTTTGAAGGATCTAAACGTTTTGGAAAAACACAAAAAAGCAAAGCAGCTTTTGAGCAATCTAAATTAGAATACAAACAATACGTTTCTAAAAGCAAACTAGAATTAAACAAAGCAAAACGACAATTATTAGATGCAAAAAATCAATTAGAGTTTACAAGTTTATCAGTAAAACAATCAAAAGAATCTTTGAGGATTAGAAAAAATAGATTTAGAGAAGGATTAGAAAAAACAACAGATTTATTAATGTCAGAAACACTTTATGCACAAAAACAATTAGCGTATTATCAAACAGTATTTCAATACAATTATACACAAGCATATTTAGAGTTTTTAGCTAAAAATTAGCATTCATAAATAAAAAGTAAACCAAATAAAATGAAAAAATATTTATATCTATTAGCATTTATTTCAACAGCATTATTTTTAACAAGTTGTGGTAATGAAGACAAAAAAATAATTACAGAAAATGCGCCTAGTGTGCCTGTTAAAGTAGCTAAAGTAACGACCAATAATAACAATCCGTTTTTAATTGTAAGTGGAAAAATTCAGGCAGTAAAAAGTGCAGATCTTGGAACAAGAATGATGGGGTTTATTGATAAAGTACATGTAAATGTTGGAGACAGAGTTACCAAGGGACAATTATTAGTTTCTATAAATAATGCAGATTTAGAAGCTAAAAAAGCACAAGTATTAGCAAATATTACTCAAGCAAATGTGGCTTTTAAAAATGCAGAAAAAAACTACAAACGCTATCAAAATTTATATGATCGTAAAAGTATTAGCCAAAAAGAAATGGATGATATGACTGTAAACTATCAGATTGCAAAAGCAGGATTAGAAGCGGCAAATCAAATGAAAAAAGAAGTAGATGCACAGTTTACGTATAGCAATATTACAGCTCCTTTTAACGGGATAATTACAAGTAAAAATATTGAAAAAGGAGATATGTCAACTCCAGGAATACCATTAATTAGTTTAGAAAATCCAAATGATTTTGAGGTAATTGCAATGGTTCCTGAAACAGAAATTTCTGAAATAAAAAAAGGAATAGATGTACGTGTTTTGGTAAAATCTATCAACGCAACAGTAAGAGGAAAAGTGATAGAAGTTAGTTCATCAGCAAAAAACTCTGGCGGACAGTTTTTGGTGAAAATCAATTTAGAAAAAACCAATACCGAGATTTTATCTGGAATGTTTGCCAATGTACAGTTTCCGATAGAAAAAAAATCAACATCAAAAATGATTTTGTTGCCTAAAGAAGCCATTATTACAAACGGACAATTATCTGGTGTGTATTCTGTGAGCCAAAGTAACACTGCTATTTTAAGATGGTTGCGTTTAGGAAGAACATTTGGAGATAAAGTAGAGGTTTTATCTGGATTAAATTCAAGTGAATCTTATATTGTTTCTGCAGAAGGTAAACTGTTTAATGGAGCTAAGATAAGTGTTAAGTAAACAGTTGTGGTAGGCAGTTTGAAGGAAGGTCTTCAAACAATAAAAAATAAGTATTAATTAAAAAATAGCCCATAAAAGTTCTCTTTCCTTTGGAAAGGGTTAGGGATAGGAAAATGAAAGAAGGTATCGCAGGAAAAATTGCAAAAGTCTTTATGCAATCAAAATTAACCGTGTTGTTAATGATTGTGTTTATGGTTATTGGTGTGTATAGTTCATTTTTAATTCCGCGTGAAGAAGAACCGCAAATTGATGTGCCAATGGCAGATATCTTTGTTGGTTACCCTGGCGCGAGTCCGACAGAAGTTGAGTCTAGAGTTGTAAAACCTTTAGAGAAATTGATTTCAAATATCAAAGGAGTTGAATATGTATATGCTACTTCGATGAATGAAAAAGCCATGGTCATTGTTCAATTTTATGTAGGCGAAGACATAGAGCGCTCTTTTGTAAAGCTATACAACGAAATTAATAAACACATGGATCAAATGCCAAAAGGAGTTACATTTCCTTTGGTAAAAACTCGTGCTATTGACGATGTACCTATGTTAGGTTTAACATTATGGAGCCAGAATTATGATGATTATCAGTTAAGCCAAATTGCAGAAGAATTAGAAAATGAAATTAAAAAAGTAAACGATGTTTCTATCACTCATAAAATTGGCGGAAGAGATAGGCAATTACGCATTGTTTTAGATAAAGATAAAATGGCAGAAAGTGGTTTAGATTTTTTATCAGTTTCTGAAATGATTAAAGCCAATAATACAGAATTAAGCTCTGGGAGTTTTGATAAAAATGATACCGAATTTTTAGTTAATACCGGTAAATTTTTACAAACGGCAAAAGACGTAGAAAACTTAGTTGTGGGCGTTCAAAAAAACAGACCTATTTATTTAAAACAAATTGCTAAGATTTTAGACGGACCCGAAATTCCACAAAACTATGTGTCTTTAGGTTTTGGGAAAGGAAGTGTAAAAGCAGACAAATACAAATCAGAATATCCAGCAGTAACCATTTCTATTGCTAAAAGAAAAGGGGCAGATGCCATGAAAATTGCAGAAGTAATTATTGATAAATTAGCTCATTTAAAAGCAACTTTAATTCCTGATGATGTTCATGTAGAAATTTCAAGAAATTACGGAGAAACAGCATCACATAAAGTTTCAGAACTATTATTACACCTTATTGGGTCTATTATTGCGGTAACTTTAGTGGTAATGTTGGCAATGGGTTGGAGAGGTGGATTAGTAGTTTTTTTATCGGTTCCAATAACCTTTGCATTGACTTTGTTAAGTTATTATATGTTAGATTATACGCTAAACAGAATTACATTATTTGCTTTGGTGTTTGTAACAGGGATTGTGGTTGATGATTCTATTATTATTGCCGAAAACATGCATAGGCATTTTAAAATGAAGCGCCTTCCATTTAAGCAAG
Organism: uncultured Polaribacter sp.; assembly: GCA_964022045.1. GTDB lineage: Bacteria > Bacteroidota > Bacteroidia > Flavobacteriales > Flavobacteriaceae > Polaribacter. The sequence goes on from CAXICE010000001.1 coordinate 25,037, forward strand.
CTGCTTTATACGCTATAAACGAAGTTGGTAATCCAACTATCTTAGCAACATTTACAGTAATTGCTTCTGTTTTACCAATGGCTTTTGTGTCTGGTTTAATGGGGCCTTATATGGCACCAATGCCAATTGGAGCATCTATTGCAATGATTTTATCATTATTTGTAGCGTTAACAATTACACCGTATTTAGGCTATATTTTCTTAAGAGAAAAAGATAAAAAAGGTCATCCAGAAAAAGTAGAGAAACCTTTAGAAGAAACGTTTATTTATAAAGTTTACAACAAATTAGAGCGTCCGTTATTAGAAAATGGAAAAAAACGTTGGTTATTTTTAGGAGGAACATTTTTTGTGTTATTAGCAACAATGGCTCTGTTTTTTAACAATTCGGTTGCTGTAAAAATGCTGCCTTTTGATAACAAAAATGAGTTTCAGGTGGTTATTGATATGCCAGAAGGAACAACACTAGAAAGAACTGCGGTTGTAACACAAGAGATTGCTCAATATTTATCAACCAGAGCAGAGGTTGTGAATTACCAGAACTATATTGGTACTTCTGCTCCGATTACTTTTAATGGTTTAGTGCGTCATTATGATTTACGTGGAGGAAGCAATACGGCAGATATTCAAGTAAATTTGGTTGATAAAGGTGAACGTAAAATTCAAAGTCACGGAATTGCAAAGTTATTGAGACCAGAAATTCAAAAAATAGCCTCTAAATACAATGCCAATGTAAAATTAGTCGAGGTTCCACCAGGACCTCCAGTTTTATCAACCATTGTTGCAGAAGTTTATGGTCCAGATTACAATCAGCAAATTGCAATCGCAGATCATTTGCAAACTATTTTAAGAAATACACCTGATGTAGTTGATGTAGATTGGATGGTAGAAGCCGATCAAAAAGAGTATCAATTTAACATCAATAAAGAAAAGGCAATGTTGTATGGTGTTGCCCCTCAACAAATTGCGTATACCATGAATTTGGCTTTATCAAACAACCCAATAACAACTTTATATGATGAAAATGCAGTGAATCAAGTTGGATTAGTAGTATCTTTAGAGGAGAAAGAAAAATCAACAATTCGTGATATTTCTCAATTAAAAATAAAATCAAAATTAGGAATTATGGTTCCAATTGCTGATTTGGTAGAAATTAAAGAAACAACAGCTGCAAAAAGCATTTTCAGAAAAAACCAAAAACGTGTAGTTTACGTTATGGCAGACATGGCTGGTGAATTAGAAAGCCCGGCCTACGCGATTTTAGGAATGGATAAAAAATTAAAAGAAATTCCGCTTCCAGAAGGATATGAATTAAACGAAATGTATTTAGGTCAGCCAGATTTTGAAGATAATTATACCGTAAAATGGGATGGAGAATGGCAAATTACTTTAGAGGTTTTTAGAGATTTAGGAATCGCTTTTTTAGGAGCTATTATATTGATTTATATCTTAATTGTTGGATGGTTTCAAAACTTTAAAGCACCAATTGTAATGATGGTTGCAATTCCTTTATCGTTAATCGGAATTATTTTAGGTCATTGGGTTATGGGCGCTTTTTTTACAGCAACATCATTTATTGGAATGATTGCTTTAGCAGGAATTATGGTACGAAACTCTGTTTTATTAATTGATTTTATCAACTTAAGAATAGCAGAAGGAATTCCTTTAAAACAAGCAGCAATTGAAGCAGGAGCAGTTAGAACAACACCAATTTTACTAACAGCAGGAACTGTTGTTATTGGAGCATTTGTAATTTTATTTGATCCAATTTTTCAAGGGTTGGCAATTTCATTAATGGGAGGAACCATCGTTTCAACAGTACTTACTTTACTTGTTGTGCCATTGGTGTATTATATGATTGAGAAAAAAAATTATAAATAAAAATTTTATGAAATTAGTAATTGTAACAGCAGTTGAAGCATTTCACAAAGAAGTGATTGAACTTTTTAAGAAAGCAAATATTGAAAACTTTAGCGAATCTGATATTGATGGACATAAAAATAAAGCATCTGTTTTAGTTGCTTCTAATTGGTTTTCTGGAGAAAAATTTAGTAATGAATCAATTATGTTTTTTTCATTTACTGAAGGTGATAAGATTGACACTCTTTTTAAATTGATCAAAGAGTTTAATCATAATTTAGTAACAAACAATCCCATAAAAGCGGTTGTTGTTCCTGTAGAAAAATTTATATAAAAAAATAAAAAAAATGTTAAACAAGTATTTTAGAGTTATTGTAGGTTTTATGGTATTATTAAGTGTTGTACTTTCTGTTTACGTAAACCAAAACTGGATGTGGTTCACCGTATTTATTGGCGTAAATTTAATTCAATCTGCCTTTACAAAATGGTGTTTATTAGAAACAATTCTTTTAAAGTTAGGTGTAAAAAAGTAAAGAGACTGTTCTAGTATTAGATAATTACCCAGTCAGTTTTTTAATTTCTTAACGAATTTTTAACTAAATACTGATAGTTGCATATGCAACTATCAGTATTTTTGCATAATGGAATCTAACAAAATTGATTTTGAAAACTCAATTGGACCTTGGCTAAGCAAAACAGTTAAGATCTTAGATTTTTTTGTGCAAGAATATTTTAACGAAGCTGAAATAGATTTAACAAAAGAGCAAATGATTGTTTTAAAAAAACTATCATTTGAAGATGGATTAAATCAAAACAAATTAGCATTTCTTACATTAAGAAATAAATCTTCACTTACACGATTGCTCTCTAAAATGGAAACTAAAAAATACATAAAAAGAGAACAAGACAGCTTAGATAAAAGAATAAAAAGAGTTTTTATAACTGAAACAGGAAAAGAAGTTTTTCAAAAATCAAGACCCGTTGTTAAAAACATTATCAAAAGAATAGAACAGAACATTTCTGAGAAAGAAAAACAAGAAATGATTAAATTATTAAAGAAAGTTCAATCAAACTTTACTTCAAAAACCGAACCTATATAATTATTAAAAATGAGAAAAATTATACTTTCAATATTAGGCGTATTATTAATTGTTGCAGCTATATTTTTAGCAAAATATATGATTAACAACAAACAAAAACCAAGACCTAGGTATAACAAAACAATAAAAACAGTTTTTGTAGAAAAAGTAATTAATAAAGAAATTCCGATTGTAATTAAAGCAAGCGGAAACTTAATTGCTAAAAACAAAATAGAACTATTTTCAGAAGTTCAAGGTGTTTTACACACAGCAAAAAAAGAATTTAAAGCAGGTGTAAATTTTTCAGAAAATGAAACATTATTGAACATTAATAGTGATGAATTTTATGCAAGTTTACAATCACAAAAAAGTAATTTAATCAATAGTATTACGGCAATAATGCCAGATATTAGATTAGATTTTCCAAAAGCATTTACTAAATGGCAAACCTATTTAAATAATTTTGACTTAAATAAAACAACACCAGAGCTGCCAAGTTTTTCTTCGGATAAAGAAAAATATTTTGTGTCTGGAAAAGGAATAACTACCGGTTATTTTAATATTAAAAACCTAGAAGTTCGTTTAAATAAATATACAATTAAAGCACCTTACAAAGGAGTTTTAACAGAAACCTTTGTTTCTGAAGGAACGCTTGTAAGAGTAGGACAAAAACTTGGGGAATTTATTGATCCATCAATTTTTGAAATGGAAGTTTCTATTAACGCTGCTTTTGCAGATTTATTGAAGATTGGAAACACAGTTACGTTAACAAATTTAGAAAGAACTAAAACATATAAAGGAAAAGTAATTCGTGTAAACGGAAAAGTAGACCTAGCTTCTCAAACTATAAAAGTGTTTATTGAAGTTGCGCATAAAGATTTAAAAGACGGAATGTATTTAGAGGCAAATTTGGTAGCAAAATCAGAACAAAATGCAATCGAAATCTCAAGAAAACTATTGATAAATAATACAAGTGTTTACACAGTAAAAGATACAATTTTAAAATTAACAAAAGTAAACCCGGTGTATTTTAACGCAGAAACTGTGGTAATAAAAGGATTGCCAAATAACACATCTATTTTATCACAATCTGTTCCTGGATCTTTTGACGGAATGGTTGTTAAAATTCAAAAAAAGAACTAAAAGATGAAAAAAATAATTACATATTTCATCAAATATCCAGTTGCTGTAAACGTCTTTATAATTGCGTTTGTAGCTTTTGGGATTTTAGGCGCTTTAGGAATGAAATCATCCTTTTTTCCACTGGTTGATTCGCAATTAATTAGTATAAACCTTACTTATCCAGGAGCTTCACCAGAAGAAATTGAAGAAGGAGTTGTATTAAAAATCGAGGATAATTTAAAAGGAATTGTTGGAGTAGAAAGAGTAACATCTGTTTCTAGAGAAAACTCTGCATCTGTAAATGTAGAAGTTGTAAAAGGTAAAAATATTGATATTGTTTTATCTGATGTAAAAAATGCCGTTGATAGAGTTCCATCTTTTCCTTCGGGAATGGAGCCTCCAGTTATTGCAAAGGTTGAAAGTGTTAGACCAACCATAAGTTTTACGATTAGTGGAGAAGGATTATCATTAAAATCGTTGAAAGATTACGCCAGAACCATAGAAAATGATTTAAGAAGTTTAGATGGAATTTCACAAGTTTCTTTATCTGGTTTTCCGGCAGAAGAAATAGACATTTCTGTAAGAGAAAATGATTTAAGAGCCTATAACTTATCAATAGCAGAAGTAACAAACGCAGTAAGAAACACCAACCTTTTAATCACAGGAGGAAACATTAAAACAGCTGAAGAAGATTACTTAATTAGAGCTAGAAATAGATCTTATTACGGTGTAGAATTGCAAAATATTATTGTGAGAACCACAAAAGCTGGAAATATAATTCGATTAAAAGATATTGCAGAGGTTAAAGACTCTTGGTCAGAATCACCAGATAGAATTTATTATAACGGAGATGTTGCAATTAACGTTACTGTAAGCAATACAAACAACGAAGATTTAGTCTCTTCTGCAGATCAAATTAAAGATTATATCTATAAATTTAATCAACAAAACAGCAATGTTACGTTAAACATTTCTAGCGATTCTTCAATTACATTAAATCAAAGAACTCAACTATTAATAGAAAATGGTGTTGTCGGAATTTTATTAGTATTAGTGTTTTTAGCATTATTCTTAAATGCAAGATTGGCTTTTTGGGTTGCTTTCGGATTGCCAATTTCGTTCTTAGGAATGTTTATTTTCGCTGCTCAATTAGGCGTTACAATTAATGTTTTATCACTTTTCGGAATGATTATCGTTATTGGTATTTTGGTGGATGATGGAATTGTAATTGGAGAGAATATTTACCATCATTATTACGATTTAGGAAAATCTAAAATTCGTGCCGCAATTGACGGAACAATGGAAGTAATTCCGCCAATTGTTTCAGCAATTTTAACCACAATAATTGCTTTTTCTACTTTCTTTTTTGTGGATGGAAGAATAGGAAGTTTTTTTGGTGAAGTTTCTACAATTGTGCTATTAACATTAAGTGTTTCGTTAATTGAAGCCTTAATTATTTTGCCAGCACACATTGCGCATTCTAAGGCACTTTCTAGAAAAAATGAAGAGTTAGGAATCGTAAAAAAACCAAATAAAATTGATGCCTTTTTTAAGAATATAAACAAAAAAGCAGACAGATTATTAGTTTTTGTTAGAGATACTTATTTTGTGCCTTTTTTACGTTTTTGTTTGAAATATAAAATGTTAGCATTTGCAATTCCAATTGGATTATTAACATTCAGTTTTGGTGCCATTGGTGGCGGAGTTGTAAAAACATCTTTTTTTCCTTCTGTAGCTAGTGATAGAATTCAGGTGAATTTAAAAATGCCACAAGGAACAAATGATAAAATTACAGATTCAATTATTTCTGTAATTGAAGATAAAGTTTGGTTGGTAAGTGATCAGTTTACAGAAAAGCAAACAGGAAAAGAAAGAGTTGTACAAAATGTAATAAAAAGAGTTGGTCCAGGAACAGCAAATGCAACTTTAACAATCAATCTTTTACCAGGTGAATCGAGAGAGTTTTCATCACCAGAAATTACAAATGTTATTCGAGAAAAAGTTGGAAAAATTTATAGTGCAGAAAGTTTAACGTTTGGATCTGGTGGGAATTTTGGAGGAAGTCCAGTAGCAGTTTCGTTACTTGGAAATAATATCTCTGAGTTAAAAGCAGTAAAAAACTTATTAAAAGCAGAGCTAGAAAAAAACAGTTTATTAAAAGACATTTCTGATAATGATCCCGCAGGAATTAAAGAAGTTCGAATCAAATTAAAAGACAATGCGTATCTCTTAGGATTGAACTTACAAACTGTAATGAGTCAGGTTCGTTTTTCATTTTTTGGATCGCAAGCACAACGTTTTCAACGTGGACAAGACGAAATAAAAGTATGGGTTCGTTATAACAAAAAAGACAGATCTTCTATTAAAAACTTAGATGATATGCGTGTTGTAACTCCAACTGGAGATCGTGTTCCTTTTTCTGAAATAGCAACTTATGAAATTGAACGTGGAGATATCGCCATTAATCATTTAAGCGGAAAAAGAGAAATTCAGATTACTGCAGACATGAAAACTCCTGGTGAAAGCGCAACAGATATTTTAGAAGATATTAAAACGCGTATAATGCCAGAAATTGTTTCTACATATACAACAGTAACGCCATTGTACGAAGGGCAAAATAGAGAAGCCAAAAAAACAACAGATTCGGTTCAAATAGTTGGACCAATTATTTTAATGTTGATTTATTTAGTAATTGCGTTCACGTTTAGATCTTACAGTCAACCAATTTTATTGATTTTAATGATTCCTTTTAGTATGATTGGTGTTGTTTGGGGACATTATTTCCATGATTTTTCAATCGGAATTTTATCTTGGTTAGGAATTATTGCGTTAATCGGAATTATGGTAAATGATGGACTAGTCCTCATTGGAAAATTCAACACCTATCTTAAAGAAGGTATGAAATATGATGAAGCATTAATTCAGGCTGGAAAATCTCGTTTTAGAGCAATCGTTTTAACATCAATAACAACAGTTGCTGGTTTAGCGCCATTATTATTAGAAAAAAGTAGACAAGCTCAATTTTTAAAACCAATGGCAATTTCTATTTCTTACGGAATTGCAATTGCAACTGTTTTAACGTTGGTTTTATTACCGTTATTATTATCGGTTTCTAATCAAATAAAAGTAATTATAAAATGGTTAAAAACAGGAGAAAAAGTAACGCAAGAAGAAGTAGAAAGAGCTATTATAGAATCTAAATTTGTACACGATGAAGAATAAAACATACATAATAATTTTAGTTCTTTTACTTTCTTTTCAGGCAAAAGCACAGCAAATTTTATCAAAGAAAGAAGCTCTAAAGATTACATTAGAGAATAATTACGGAATTAAAATTGCAAAGAACAATATTGCAATTGCAAAGAACAATACATCAATCTTTAATACCAAACAACTGCCAATTGTTTCTGCATCTTCTGGGGCAAATTACAGAAGCGATAATCAGAAAATTACAAGACAAGATAATTCGGTTACAGAAGTTGATGGAGCGGTTACAAAATCGTACAATGCTTCTGTAAATTTAAATTACACAATTTTTGATGGTTTAGGCAGAAAGTACAATTACGAAGTTTTAAAAGAAACCTATAATTTATCAGAAATACAGGCAAAAGAAACCATTGAAAACACCTATTTACAGTTGTTTACTTTGTATTTTCAAATTGCACGTTTGTCAGAAAACAATAACAATTTAAAAGAAGCTTTAAACATTTCTCAACAGCGTTTAAAAAGGGCTAAATACAAACATCAATATGGACAATCTACAAAGCTAGAATTGTTAAATGCCGAGGTTGATGTAAATAATGATAGTATTGCATTAATCAATTCTAAACAGCAATATTTAAACGCAAAAAGAAGTTTAAATATCATTTTAGGAAAAGAAAAAGGAGTTGATTATGAAGTTGAAACTGCTGTTACTTTCAATCAAATTTTAAATTTTGATTTGTTATTAAACAAAGCAAAAGCTACTAATGTTTTGCTGAAAAAGACAGAAAAAAACCTTGCAATTAGTAAGTTTAATATTAAAGTAAACAAAGCAAGTTACTTGCCAAAAGTTGGACTTTCAACTTCTTATGGTTGGAATAAAAGCCAGAATCCGGCAACATCTTTTTTAGCGCAATCTAGCTCTAATGGTTTAAATGCAGGATTAAATTTAACGTGGAATATTTTTGATGGCGGAAGCACAAAAACACGTGTTGCAAATTCTAAAATTGCGGTAGAAAATCAACAAATTTTACTAAAACAACAAGAAGAAACTTTAGCGAATACTTTAAAGAATACTTGGTCTTTGTATAACAACAAATTGTTTGTTTTAAGAGCACAAGAAAAGAATGTGATTTCTAGTCAAAATAACTTTGATAGAACTAAAGAGCGTTACAATTTAGGACAAGTTACTTCTATCGAATTTAGGCAAGCACAAATTAATCTGATCAATGCAAAAACCGCCTACAATAACACAAAATATGACGCAAAATTAATTGAGTTAGAATTGTTGCAGTTATCGGGTGATTTGTTAAACACCGAGATTTAAACGTAATTTAAATTTATAAAAAAAGAGCGGATAAAATCCGCTCTTTTTTATTTATATAAAGTTTTTCCTACTTAAAAGCATTCAATCCAGTAACATCCAAACCAGTAATTAATAAGTGAATATCGTGAGTTCCTTCGTAGGTAATTACACTTTCTAAATTCATAGAATGACGCATAATTGAGTATTCTCCAGAAATTCCCATTCCACCCAACATTTGTCTTGCTTCTCTGGCGATATTTATTGCCATATCTACATTATTTCTTTTCGCCATAGAAATTTGAGCAGAAGTTGCT
>CAXICE010000002.1:0-32052 GCA_964022045.1 uncultured Polaribacter sp.
GCGTTATTATTTAAATCATAACTAGCAGCAAAAGCCCATTTTAAATTTTCTTCTCTTTTTAAATCACTACCAACATAATCTCCTTTACTAGTAAAGTTTCCAAATGGCAACAACTCAACTCTTGCAGTATATTGAAATCCGCCTAAATTACCAGTTGTTACATTTCTTCCTTCACCTTGTGCAATAGAAAAAGCTTCTTTTACAATAAAGTCATCAGAAATATTAAAATGGTGTCTTAACTGAATTCCCATATCTCTATCAATATTAAAACGTTTGTTTAATAAAGATCTATCTACTTGTTGCAGGTTTGCAGAAGAGACAACACGCTCTCTGTTTCCTGGAAGTTTTGTTTGACCAACCCAAAGCACAAAATTTTCGTGAAAATTCCATTTTACAACGGCGTCTAAAATATATCTCGGTGCATTGTTTGTATAAGCAGAAGCACCACCAATATCTTTATTTGTTAATCCTAATTCTAGTTTGTATTGTAATTTTGGTGAAAATGCAAAACCGCTAAATTTTAATCTTGCTCTTCTAACTAACATAGAAGTTTCTACATCAGATAATCCACTTCCTCTTGATAACCAAGTAGAAGTTCCTAAAAATTGCATTCTTGCTCCTATTTTCATTGACCAAGAATTATCTTCTCCTTTTAAATTAAAAAGTCCTTTTCCAAATTTTGGAGCATTGCTCTCCTGTGCACTTAAAGTTACAGTACACATTAATAAAATAATTACAGTTGTAATTGAAGTCTTCATCAGTATTAGTTTTTGTCGATGCAAAGAACCAATTCTAATGTTAAGTTAATGTTTCTAAATCATTATCTTAGCAATAATAAAAAACTGCCTTCTTTCGAAGGCAGCAACATGTATTCATTAATAAAGTCGACAAAAACTAAAAACCTAATGAAATACACTAACTCTTAGAAGTTATATTGCAAATATCTAATAGTAACATTACCTGAAAGTAATTGAAATATTAAATAATTATTAATCAATTACGCTATTATATTACCTAAACATTAAGAGCGTTTTGCTACTATATTCTCTTATCTTTGGATAAATTAACTTTAGTTTATCAATGCCTATTAAAAAAAAATCTAACGCTTTAATTTCAGAATCAAGTCCGTATTTGTTACAACACGCTCACAACCCTGTAAATTGGTTTCCGTGGAATGCAGAAACATTATCAAAAGCTAAAAAGGAAAACAAGTTGTTGTTAATTTCTATCGGATATTCTTCTTGCCATTGGTGTCATGTAATGGAGAAAGAAAGTTTTGAAAATAATGATGTTGCCGAGATAATGAATCATCATTATATAAATGTAAAAGTTGATAGAGAAGAAAGACCAGATATTGATCAAGTTTACATGAATGCTGTTCAATTAATGACTGGCGCAGGAGGTTGGCCACTAAACTGTATTGCTTTGCCAGACGGAAGACCCGTTTGGGGAGGAACGTATTTTAAAAAAGAAGAATGGTCTTCAACATTACATCAAATTGGAGATTTGTATAGAACCAAACCAGAAAAAGTTGTTGAATATGCTGAGAAATTGACGGAAGGAATTCAACAATCTGGATTGATAACACTCAACAAAGAAAAAGCACTTTTCACCAAAGAATATCTAAACGAAACTGTAAAAAAATGGAGTATTTATTTTGATGAAGATTTAGGCGGATTTAACAAAGCACCAAAATTTCCAATGCCAAATAATTATCATTTTTTATTACGATATGCCATTCAAAACAAAAAAAAATCTTTATTAAAATACGTAAATACAACGCTCACAAAAATGGCTTTGGGTGGAATTTTCGATCAGATTGGTGGCGGATTTTCTAGATATGCTGTCGATACAAAATGGCACATTCCGCATTTTGAGAAAATGCTTTATGACAATGGGCAATTAGTTAGTTTGTATGCAGATGCTTTTTTAATCACCAAAAATAAATTGTACAAAGAAACCGTTTATGATACACTACAATTTATAGAAAGAGAAATGATGGATACTTCTGGCGGATTTTACTCAGCAATTGATGCCGACAGTTTAGATGATAGAAATGAACTTGAAGAAGGCGCTTATTATGTTTGGACAAAAAAAGAATTACAAGAAGTTTTAAAGAATGATTTTGAATTGTTTTCTGATTATTACAACATTAATTCTTATGGATTTTGGGAACACAACAATTATCATTTAATAAGAAATAGCAATGATAAAGAGTTTTGTGAAAAACAGAATTTATCAATTTCAGAATTAAAAAATAAGATTACAACATGGAAATCAATCTTATTAAAAAAGCGTTCAAAAAGAAAATATCCAAGATTAGATGATAAAATATTAACTTCTTGGAACGGAATGATGTTAAAAGGTTATGTAGATGCGTATCGTGTTTTTAATGAAAATCATTTCTTAGAAATTGCTCTAAAAAACGCAACTTTTTTAGAATTAAACATGCTAAAAGAAGACGGAACACTTTTTAGAAATTATAAAAACGGACAAACTACTATAAATGCATATTTAGAAGATTACGCATCATTAATTGATGCCTTTATTGCAGTTTACGAAGTTACTTTAGAAGAAAAATGGTTGACAATTTCTAAAAATTTAACCGATACTTGTTTTGATTATTTCTTTGATGACACAACAAATATGTTCTTTTTTACATCAAACAAAGATGAAAAGCTAATCGCTAGAAAAATTGAAACTGAAGACAATGTGATGCCTTCATCCAATTCAATAATGGCAAAAAATTTATTTAAGTTAAGCCATTATTTTAATAATGAATACTATTTAAAAATCAGCAAACAAATGTTGCATAATATGACAGATACAATACAAAATTTCGGTTCTGCATATTCTAATTGGTTGGATTTATATAGTAATTTTTCTGAAGATTATTTTGAAATAGCAATTAATGGAAAAGATGCAGTCAAAAAACTACAAGAGATTAATAAAGAATACATTCCGAATAAATTAATCTGCGGAAGCACATCAAAAAGTGAATTACCTTTATTAAAAAACAGATATGTAAATGATAAAACGCTTATTTATGTTTGTGTTGATAAAACCTGTAACTTGCCAGTAGAAAATTCTGAAGAAGCAATACATCAAATTAAAAATTACACATTATGACAACTTTAATTACAGTTCTAATTGCATTTGTAGCCTTTGAGCATTTTTACTTTTTAGTATTAGAAATGTTTTTATGGACAAAACCAAAAGGAATAAAAACTTTCGGATTAAAATCAAAAGAATTTGCAGAAGAGACAAAAGTATTAGCCGCAAATCAAGGATTATACAATGGTTTTTTAAGCGCTGGTTTAATTTGGTCTTTATTTATAAAAGATTTAAATATTAGTGTTTTCTTTTTAAGTTGTGTAATTGTTGCCGGAGTTTATGGCGCCTATTCAACAAAAAAGATAAGACTCTTTTATATTCAAGCAATTCCTGCTATTTTAGCACTTCTATTAATCACTTTAAACTAAAAAATCACCATGGAAAAATATTTAGAAAAAGCACAACTTTTGTTTGTCGATTATGCTCCTAAAATATTAACAGCTTTAGCAATATTATTCGTTGGTTTATTTGTAATAAACCTTCTTGTTAAAATGTCTAAAAAAATAATGATTAAAGGAAATGTTGATGTTACGCTACAAAAATTTTTAGGTGATTTACTTAGCTGGATTTTAAAAGCATTATTAATTATTACAGTAATTTCTAAATTAGGTGTACCAACAACATCTTTTGTTGCTATTATTGGTGCTGCTGGTTTAGCCGTTGGTTTAGCATTGCAAGGATCTCTAGCTAATTTTGCTGGCGGAGTTTTAATTATGATTTTTAAACCTTTTAAAATTGGTGATTTAGTTGAAGCACAAGGAGAAATTGGTGTGGTAAAAGAAATTGAAATTTTTACAACAAAATTAATCGGTCTATCAAACAAAGAAATTATCATTCCAAATGCATCTTTATCTAATGGTAATATTGTAAACTATACAACACAAGGAACGCGTAGAGTTGATTTAGTTATTGGTGTATCTTATGATGCAGATATCAAACAAACTAAAGATGTTTTAATGGGTGTTTTAACATCTAACTCAAAAGTATTATCAGATCCTGCTCCAACAGTAACTGTTACAGAATTAGGAGATAGTTCAGTTAATTTTGCGGTAAGACCTTGGTCTAAAACAGAACATTATTGGGATGTGTATTTTGAATCTATGGAAAATATAAAAGAAGCATTAGATAAAGCCGGAATTGAAATTCCGTATCCACATCAAGTCGAGATTAGAAAAAACGCATAAATAGGGTTCTGTTTTTTTTGGCGTGATTTTTGAGTTATTTTTTTCAGGATTAAAACCAAACATATTTTGAAAGTCAAAATAACCTTCATTTTATTATTAAATATTTTATTGTCATTTAGTTAAAAGCATAATGATAATCGAAGTCGCTTACTTAATACAACTATTTACTTTAAATTAAAATAATAACAAATAACAAAACAATATGAAATCTATACTAATAACACTACTTTTTGTTTCTACAATTGCTTTTTCACAAGTAAATCAAATAGGAAATTTACAAGATGTCTATACTTTAAAAAACGATATTGAGTTATCAGCAAGTTATAATAGCAAAAATGTAAAAGGTTCACCATTTCTTCATTCTGATTACCAAAACATCAAGATTAAAGGTGTAATGATGAAAGGAAAATATAATGCAAATAGAGATTATATTGAAGTAGATAATAACGGAGAAATTATTTTCTTTGTTCCTAGCATGGAGCATCGTTATGATGTTCTTTTTACAGACATTAATGATACTTATAGAGCATTTGAATATGAAAATTTAAAATTTGGATTTTTTAAAATTTTAGCAAATAAAGGCAACGCATTTTTATTAACTAGACAGTTTATTAAATTTACTCCTGAGAAAAAACCAAAGAGTAATTTTGAGATTCTTAAGCCAGCAAAATTTGAAAGAAAAAAAGATGTACATTACATCAAATTGAATAATCAAGATATTGTTATAGAATTACCGACAAGAAAAAGCAAGTTTTTAAAAGTTTTTGGTTCTAAAGCAAATTCTATTAAAAGCTTTATTAAAAAAGAAAAGTTAGGAATAAAGAAGAATGAAGATTTAATTAAAATTTTCAATTTTTATAATTCACTATAATTAAAGTTTTTTCTTTTGAGGAACAGCAATAAAATCTTTTAAATAAAAAGGTTCAAAATAAGCGACATCTTCGATGTCGTTTTTTTTGTACTTATCAAAAGCTAAAACGCACATTTCTTTTGCTGACGGGAATTTAGAATCAACAAAAACTGCATTTGCGTGCGTTATTAAAGATTTACATTTCTCTGCGCCATCTCCTAAGAAATATACGTTGTTATTCTGCAATTCATTTAGAAATGAATTCTCATCAATAATCTCGGCTTTTATTTCTCTTATTTGATTATAATTTACATCAAAAATAGCAGAATACACTTCCATTCTACGGGCATCTAACATAGGAATTATAGTTCCATCTTCAATAGAAATCGAATGCGCTAAAGAAGCTAATGTGTTAATTGAAATTAAGGGAATACCAAGAGAAAAACATAAGCCTTTTGCTGCTGAAACACCAATTCTTAAGCCTGTATAAGAACCTGGACCTTTACTAACTGCAATTGCGTTTAACTTATCAAATGTAATATTTGCTTCATTTAAGACATCGTTTATAAAAGAATGTAAAACTTCTGCATGCGAATAATTTCCATTATTCAATTCTTTAATTGCAACCAACTTCCCGTTATTAGAAACACTAACGGAGCAGTTTTTTGTAGAAGTCTCTATGTTTAAAATATATGTCAAACGAATCGTTTTTTGCAAAGATACATCAAGCTTTAAAAAACTCCTATTGTTTTTATTATTCGTTAAAGTGAAAAAATATTTTGATAGACGGTTTTGCATTGTTACTTTTATCGCTGAAAACAACACAATTATCGTTTGAAAATTAAATTTAAATACTTTATTGTTGGCTTTATAATCTTGTTAAGCAGCTTTGTACTCAGTACAAATGTAAAAAAAGAGGCTCCCAAAATAGCACTTATTGAAACTGTTTTAGATTCTACAGTTGTTAAAAAACCAGCTATTATTTTAGAACGATTTTCTAAAAACGAAACCAAAAAAGTAAATCATAAATTAGACTCATTATTAAAAAGAATTAACAAGAGACACGATTTTCATGGATCAATTTTAGTTGCAAAAAAAGGGAAATTAATTTATCAAAATCAAATTGGTTATGCAGATTTTAGAAAAAAAACCAAATTAACTAATGAGTCAATTTTTCAATTAGCGTCTGTAAGCAAACAGTTTACTGCTGCATCAATTATGATGTTAAAAGAAAGAAATCAATTAAAACTGACTGATACTATTACAACCTACTTTCCAAAATTTCCTTATAAAAATATTACCATTCAACAATTACTAAACCACACTTCTGGGTTGCCAAATTATTTTTGGGTTGCAGAAAATGAATGGAAAGAAAACCATCCTCCAAGTAATTTTGAAATGATGAATTTTTTATCAAAAAGTAGCACTGCATCATTATTTTTTAGACCAGGAAGAAGGTTTGATTATTCTAATACCGGTTATTTTGTTTTAGCTTCAATTATAGAAAAAATATCTAACAAAAGTTATTCAGAATTTCTACAGGCCAATATTTTTAAACCTCTACAAATGCATAATTCTTATGCTTATAGTTTTAAAACAGACACGATAAGAAAAAATCAATTAATCGGCTACAGACTGTATAGAAGTTGGCGCCATAGAACAATTCCAAGTACAATAAATGATGCCGTTGTAGGAGATAAAAACATCTACGCTACAAGTGAAGATTTATTAAAATGGATGAATGGTTTAAACAGCGGAAAGTTAATATCTAAAGAGTCTTTAAAGCTTATGTTTACTAAAGGAAAAACTAAATATGGGAGAATTTTTCCTTATGGATTTGGATTTAGAATCAAAAATGATGAAAAAAAAGTATATCATTATGGAAAATGGAACGGATTTAGTACCGCTATAACTCAATACCAAGAGGAAGAGCTGGTTGTAATTATTTTAGAACATACAAGCTATCGATCTCTAGATTACCTAAACAAAAAGATTAAAAACATTGTAGAGAACAATTTTGATTCATAACTAAAAAACTATAATTCAACAAAAAACCCCAGAGAATTTCTCTGGGATTTTTGCTTTTTATATAATATTACTTAATCAATAACAGATTCTCCGTAGTAGAATTTTAATACTTTAGACTTAAATACATAATCGTATTTTGCTCTAATTAATGTTGATTCTGCGTTTACTAATCTATTTCTTACTTGATCAAATTCAAATGAAGTAATTGCTTCAAAAGTATATCTCTGTTGTGCATTTTTAAAAGCTTCTTGTTGAGCTTCTAATGAAGACTTTGCAGCTTCATAACTTTTTAAAGCGGCTTTTGCATCTAAAAATGCTCTTTGAATGGTTTGTTGTAAACTAAGCTTTTCGCTTTCTAAAAACAATTTGTTTTTATCATTATTAATCAACGCTTTATTAAGGTTTACTTTATTTTGAAATCTACTAAATATTGGAATGTTAACAGAAAACCCTACACCGTAACCGAAATTATCATTTAGCTGTTTGAAAAAATAACGGTTTGTTCCTGCAAAAACATCAGCAAAACGATGACTAAAGTTAGTTCCTGCACTTGCAGAAGCTGTAACTGTTGGTAAAAATCCACTCTTGGCAATTTTAACATCTAGCTCTCCTGATTCAATACCAATTTTTCTTTGTAAAATTTCTGGTCTTTTCTCTACAGCTTTTCTATAAACTTCTTCTGAACTTCTAAACAATAATGAAGCAGTTGGTGCACCAACATCTATTTTAGCAACATCAAAATTATTAGGATCTACTTGTAATAGTTGAGCCAAACCTAATAATGCAATATTTAATGTGTTTTCTAAAGAAACAATTGTTTGCAAATCATTTGCGTAAGCAGATTGCGCATTTAATAACTCGCCTTTAGGTTTAGATCCAGCTTCAACTTGACTTTTTGCAACTTCAATTTGTTTTTTACTTATTTCTGCCTGAACTTTAGACACTGCTAAATTCTCTTTAGCAAATAAAATGTTTAAATAAGAATTTACGACTCTTAAAGAAATATCATCTTTAATTCTTTGTAACTCTAACTTACCGTTTAGTACATTAAGTTGTGATCTTTTATAAGAATTCAATAATCTATACCCATTAAAAACAGTAACACCACTCCTTAAACTATAAGAAGAGCTAAAACTTGTTGATGAAATTCTACCATTACTTACCGGGTCAATTGTAGAACCAAAGTTTAAATTTCCACCTGTAGAACCACTTAAGTTTGGCAAGAAGTTACCTTTTGCTCCAACAACATCTTCATTAAAAGACTCTAAGTTTAATGCTTGTTGTTTAATGCTAATATTATTTTTTATTGCATGTTCAACAGCTTGTTTTAAATTCCATTTTTTTTGTGATATTCCTGTGAAAGAAAAAGCAATTAATGCTATAATTGCTAAAATTTTTGTTTTCATTAATGATATTTTGTTAGTTCCTATTCATTCTTTATGATGTAAATCAACATTCAAACCAAATCAATACACACACATAAGTAACTGAACTTTAATTAATTAGTGTTTTTTCTATTAAATAGACATGTCTGATAATGAACACCTTTGCATTATTATCAAACAGTAGTTGTTTAACAGCGTCTATATGACGAGTGAAAGTAGAATATGTTACAGATTTTTTATCTTATTGAAGTGTTAATTTTTTATTCTTTTTTTATATCTGAATAAAATATAAGCAAAGAAAGCTACTAATAGGTATGGAATTGCCATTAAATACGTGATTCCTGAGTTAATCCCTTCTGCCATTTCAATATCGCCATTTTCTACAACAGCTTTACACATGGCGCATTGTGCGTTTGCATCAATTGCAAAAAAGAGAACGAGTAATAAGATACTTTTTTTCATAATTAAATGTAATATGGAGAAATCATTATATAAACTAAAACACCTGTAATTGCAACATACAACCATAATGGGAATGTAATTTTAGCAATTTTTTTATGCTCAGAAAACTTACCTAATTTTGCTCTTACAAAGGTAATTAACACAAAAGGAATTACAACAACAGACAATAAAATATGTGTTAATAAAATAAAATAGTATACATATTTTATTGCACCTTCTCCACCAAATTTGGTAGATTCTGATGTCATGTGATAAGCGATATACATCAACAAAAACAAAACAGAACAGAAAATTGCTGTAGTATTTAATTGTTCGTGTAGCTTTCTATTTCCTTTTTTAATAGCAATAACCGCAGCAACTAAAAGCAAAGCTGTAAATCCATTTATGGATGCATAAATTGGCGGCAAAAAAGTTAATGGCTCTACATCAAAACCTAATTTCTTTAAGTTTACTCCAAATAATAATGCAACTGCAAGCGGAATAATTATAGATAAAACTGTAATTATTCTGTTGTATTTTTTTTCTTGATTAGAGACTTCTTTACTCATTTAATAAAATCTTAATATCTTCTTTTAATTCTGTTATTTGATCTGGAAAACCATTTTCATCTAACGCTCTATAGTACATAATCGGATTTCCGTGTTCGTCTCTTCTAGATCGAATCATTCCGTTTTTATCAATTAATGCAAACAAACCAGAATGTTCAAATCCGCCATGCTCTCCATCTCCATTTCCAGCGTATAATTTGAATCCTTTATTAGATAAATCGTATACATATTCTTGATTTTTACCTGTTAACATTTGCCAATTTGCACTTGTAATATTATGTGTTTTTCTATATTCTTTTAAAACTTTTGGAGAATCTATATCTGGTGTAATAGAAAAAGAGGCAATTCCAAAATTTGGGTTTCCATAAAACTCATTTTGAACATCAATCATTTTACGATTCATGATTGGGCAAATTGATGGACACGTTGTAAAGAAAAATTCTACAACATATACTTTGCCTTCAAAATTTTTATTGGTAATTACTTTGTCGTTGTGATTTGTAAACTCAAAATCTGGCACTTTATTAAAAGTAACTAAATCTGATTTTTGAAACTTCTTAACTACTTTTGGAACAACATAAATTCCGAAAAGTAAAATAACAAACGAAATTCCTACATAAGAATATTTTTTTTTCATCTTATTTATATTTTACGTTTAAAGCGTTTTTCTTTTTCCATCGATTTTTTTAATTGATAGTAGATAATTTCAAGATCTTTTTTCATCTTGTTTTTAAGATCATTTACTGAGGTCATATTATAACCATATAATCTTCCGTTATCTGTATCTTCATCATCTTTTCTTCCACGTAAACGCAATTCTCTATCAATAATAAAAGTATATTCTGAGCTTAAATCTTGGTTGATTGTGTACGGTGAATCAAAACTATTAAATAACGATTTTATTTCATCGGCATTCATAAAAACAAATCTCCAGTTATTAATATCTCTATAAGTACTTAACTTCTTTTTTAAAGTTTCTACTTCAGATTCTGTTCCTTTTGGAGCAATTAAAACCGATTGAAAATGAAGACTTTTACGATATCTTTTATAAATAACTTCATTTAAATTAAAAAGTCCGGCTTTATTATTTTCAATATCAGATCCTAAAAAACTCACTACAGAAAAATGGTTTTTAAAAGAAGCATTTCCTTTTACATCTTCAACTTTATCTGTTAGTATTGGTAGGTTTGCGTGATGATAAATTCCTAATGAAAGGAAAATATAGAAGATTAAAGGCCCTAAAAATAGCGCTGATAATATGATTGCTTTTTTCGTTTTATTTTTCTTCATGATGCAAAAAAAAAGGTGGTAAAAACCACCTTAATATATTTTATTAGAAATTAATAATTCCATTTTGTTAACGGAGACATTACATCAAATAAATATTCTCCTTCAATTAGTAATAAAGTAACTAAATAACAAATTAAAAATACCGCTGTCCAAACTACAGATCTTCTAAACCATTTTTTCTCACCTTCCATGTGCATAAATGCCCAAGTAATTCCGTAAGCTTTAAATAAAGTTAAAATGATGAATATCCAGTTTAAAGGGCTTGTTCCTAAAAAACTTGTTAAGTGTAAACTATCTGGTTTAATAATACCGAAAATAACTTCTACAATTGTTACTATAGAAAGTACTATAAATACCATCCATATTCTTTTTGTATTAGATTCGTGTGCGTGTGCCATTTTAATATCTTTTTATAATTAAACTAAGTAGAAGAATGTGAATACAAATACCCAAACTAAATCTACAAAGTGCCAATATAATCCTACTTTTTCTACCATTTCGTAATGTCCTCTACGTTCGTAAGTTCCTAGAATTACATTAAAAAAGATAATAATGTTTATCAATACTCCTGATAATACGTGAAACCCGTGAAAACCAGTAATAAAGAAAAAGAAATCTGCAAATATTGGATTTCCATATTCGTTTACTTGAAGATTTGCACCTTCAACAACTTGCTTTGCATTTAATAAATAACGTGCTCCTTCTTCTTTAGAAAGAATTGTTTTTTGTTTTGTTGCCAAATCCATTTTTTCAATCCTGATTAAAACATCTGGATTGTTTTTATAAGAACTTACCACTTCGTTTACAGAATATGTTGGTAAGGTACCTTCACTTTCGTTCCATAAACCATTTTTTCTTGTGTGCTGCACTCTTTCTTCGTGTCCATCAACTACAAAATCTGCCAATGCAATTTGATGCATTGCCCCAT
Source organism: uncultured Polaribacter sp. (assembly GCA_964022045.1). Classification (GTDB taxonomy): domain Bacteria; phylum Bacteroidota; class Bacteroidia; order Flavobacteriales; family Flavobacteriaceae; genus Polaribacter. Next base: position 11,790 of record CAXICE010000002.1, read on the forward strand.
GACCATCGTCTTTTACAAATTGTAAAATTTTACCATCAGTGGTTTGAACAGCTCCGTAAGAACCTTTGATAAAGTTTTTCCATTCCCAAGCTTGAGAACCTAAGAAAATTAAACCACCAATAATGGTTAACAACATATAGACTGCTACTTTCTTTTTCTTCATTTGATGACCAGCATCAACTGCTAACACCATTGTTACAGAAGAAAAGATTAAGATAAATGTCATTAATGCTACATAATACATTGGTGCGTGAACACCGTGTAAAAACGGAAAGTGAGTAAATACTTCATCGGCAATTGGCCAAGAGTCAATAAATTTAAATCTTGTTAAACCGTAAGCGGCTAAAAATCCAGAAAAAGTTAATGCATCTGATACGATAAAAAACCACATCATCATTTTTCCGTAACTAGCTCCAAAAGGTCTATTTCCACCACCGCTCCAAGTAGTTTTGTCTTCAGAATTTACAGCAATAGTTGCTCCCATAAATATCTTTGTTAATTATTTTTTAAAAGTTTGTCAAAATTACACAATTTTCATCATCTAATAAAATAGAAAAAGAAAAATAGATAAATCCAAAGTACACCTACAAAGTGCCAGAATATTGCACCAAGCTCAAAACCAAGCATTTCTGCGGGATTATACTTAGATTTAAAATGATTATAAATTACTACTAATAGCACAATTAGTCCTGCAATTAAGTGCAAAACGTGCATAAATGTGATTCCGATGATAAATGATGTTGATACTGTACTATTTGGTCCAGTAAAAAATAACCCAACATCTCTTAATTGTAAAAAGCCTTCATATTGGTAATAGATAAATCCAACGCCTAAAATTAAAGTTACTAAAAGCAGTAAAAAACTCACTTTTTTATTGTCGTTTTTTAATAATTTTTGAGCAATAATAAATGTAATACTACTTAATACGATTAATATAGTACTAATGTAAAATGCCATTGGCAAATCAAACGAAACCCAGTCTTCTCTTTTTCTACTTACTACGTAAGCACTTGTTAATCCAGCAAAAAACATGGTCATGCTAATCATAGAAATCCATAACATTGGTTTCGCAGATTTTTGTTTTGCTACTTTTAATTCAGATTGTAAACTTTCTTGACTCATTTGTTTTAATGTAAAAATTTATCAACTACATATATTATTTGCACCAATGTTATATAAATGACGCTTGACAACATTAGTTTTCTAGCTTCTATGTTAGCTTTTGTTTTATGTAATTGAATTCCGTAATACAACATAGAACATCCAACTAAAGCAATAATTACTGCTGTTGCAGGATAAATATAAAATGCGCCGGTTACTTTTAAAACAGGTGCAATTGAAACTAAAATCATTATTAATGTATAAAAGATAATTTGCTTAATTGCTCCTTTATCTTTTTTATTCATTGGCAACATATTAAATCCTGCCTTTTGGTATTCTTCAAATTGCAACCAGCCAATTGCCCAAAAGTGTGGAAATTGCCAAAAAAACTGAATCAAGAATAAAAATCCTGCTTCAATTCCAAATTGATTTGTAGCTGCGACCCAACCTAACATAAAAGGAATTGCACCAGGAATTGCCCCAACAAAAACAGTTAATGGTGTTACAGCTTTTAACGGTGTATAAACACTGGTATATAAAAAAATTGAAATTGCACCGAATAGAGCTGACTTTGCATTGATATTGTATAAAATTGCGATTCCTAAAACGGTAAACAAAAATGCGATTGTTAATGCAGTAGAAACAGACATTCTACCAGTTGGCAAAGGTCTATTCATTGTTCTTTTCATTAAAGAATCAGTATCTTTTTCTATCACTTGGTTAAATGCATTTGAAGCACCAACCATAAAATAACCTCCAACTGCTAATTGAATAACAATAAATATATCAACAATTTCTGCAGCTAATAAGTAACCAGCAATTGATGAAAAAACAACACTTAAAGACAAGCCAACTTTTGTAAGTTGCTTAAAATCTGAGATAAAAATTTTTATTGTTGATTTATTTTCTATGTTAGAAATCGTGCTCATTTATTTTTTTGAAATCTTTTGCAAAGGTATTTTATTCTCTTCTATTTTCTTGCTTTTTTATGCTATAAAATACAGTTTGAATTTAAATTTAAAATTTTTTAAAAAAATCTTTGGTATTTCCTTTTTTGTATTAACTTTGCACCCGCATTGAAAGATATGTAAGTTCATTAAAATTAAAAAATATACTGCGCGAAAGTAGCTCAGGGGTAGAGCATCACCTTGCCAAGGTGGGGGTCGCGGGTTCAAATCCCGTCTTTCGCTCTATTCTATATATAAAACATACCAATGCTCAAGTGGTGGAATTGGTAGACACGCCGGACTTAAAATCCTGTGCTCTTTGGGGCGTGCGGGTTCAAGTCCCGCCTTGAGTACTAAAGTCCTAACATTAATTTGTTAGGACTTTTTTTATGCACAAAAAATAAAAAATTAAAGCATAAAAAAACCCACTCTAAAATTAGAGTGGGAAAATTGCTATGAAAAAGAAAGTGGTTTTTACACCACGTAACAAATATACATGTTTTTAATAAATGCCAACATATTTTTTTAAAAAAATACTTTTTTCTTAAAAGTCAAAATACCAGTTAAATAAGTCTGCTTTTATACCGACAGAAAGCCACATAGACATATTTTTATTTGAAGTCGGATCTATTTCGAGTGAAAAGTTTCTAAATGTAAATCCTCCAAAAAGACTTAAATTATTTGATGGATTTAACAAATACCTACCTTGAAATTCAGCAATAAATATTGATGCTTTATTTCCTTGCCCTACCTCATTATTATTATCCCCTCTTCTAATGTTGTACGATTTATAAATATCTCCTCCATTACTAATATTAGCTACATCATCAAATCCTTTTTGACCTAAAACTATTTTACCACTTGTAGACCATCTTCCAAATTTATAATTTGCTATTGCTATTGCTTCCCAAAAATTTGCACCCCAAGCATGACTTAGAGGTTGACTATAATTTCCATAGTTTAAGATTGGATCTTTATGTGCAAATGTATAAGGCCTAACAGTGTTCAATTCTGCCTGTAGATATAAATCTTTTACATTAAACGCGTCAAAATATTTAGCTCCAAATTGAAAGCCAAATTTATTTCCCCAATAGCCTAAATCGCTAATTTTCCCAAAAGAGAATTCATCTACAACAAGTTGAGAATATAAAACTAAATTTTCTTTTAACTTATATTTTGCAGTTAATCCCAACATTGCATTTCCAGCATCTTCTCCCCTACTAAACTCAACAGATCTGTAAAACATTAAAGGATTCATAAATCCGATATCAAAACCTTGATCTCCTTTAGAAATAGCTGTTTCAAAAAAACCAATATTTAATTTTTCTGTTAAGTTGATACTTAAGTAATGTATAGCAATGTATTTTCTTGGATGCTCATTATTTATTACAACTGGGTGTCTTACATCGGTTCCCCAAAGCCAAATATTGGTGTAATTAAACTTCCAGAAATTCAAATTCATCTTTAAATATGGCATTGGTGATGAAACATCGGAAAGCAATAAAGACCTATATCCATCTCCAATAAAATTCTTTCCATTTCCAAATTGGAATTGTAAAAATTTATTTGGTGTATACGCCAAGTATCCTTCTGCTACAGGATAATCAAATGCATCCGTTTTAAAACCTTTTGCTTTTCCTCTTCCAGGAACTAATCCTTCTGAAAATGCTGGCTTAAAAGTATCTGATGGGTTTGAAATATAGTTGTTTATATAATCTGCAAATCTTCCTTGACTTTCATAAACTGTTGCTGAAAATGAAAAATCATTACCTAATCCACCGTTTATTGTTAATACCCTTGAGTTATTATATGTATAAGAAACGTTCTCTGAATTATCTTTACCTAATTGTACATCCAGCAAAAAATCAAGATTGAACCAATAACCATCACCTCTTACTTCAAGCAAGTGCTCATTCCATAACTTTCTTGTTAGCCATGTTTCTTTATCTGGTTTTAAAAATTGATTTTTCTCTTTATCTAAATCATAAACAGTATTTATATTATTATAAACATATGGTTTTACTGCTGTATGTTGATTTGCGCTTTTATTTAAAGCAAAATCATAGTTTATATATCGTTGATGTGTAAATGGAATATTTAATTGACTCTTATGCTCAATAAAATCTGATTTATCTTTATTACTTAATTTACTAAAATTTGGAAAATCTTTTCTGTTTGATTTAACAGTTACCACTTCCTCAACAATCTCGTTTCCTATTTGTAAGGGATAATTTAAAGGCAATGCAAAGCGCATTTCAATATTATTATTGTTATAGTTTGCAGGAGTAATTACTGGAAATGTTTTAAACACCCTAGTAATTTCATCTTGTAATTCTTTGTAAGGAGAGTTGGCATAAATTAATTTAAATCTTCCTGTACTAGTGACAACAAAAACAATATTTATTGCTCCTTTAAACTTTTCTCTTTCTAAAATAACAGGTGAGTTGAATTCTTTAAAAAACAAATCTCTTGTTGTTTTATAAAAGCAAGATTGAATTTTATCAATAGTTTGATTTTCGCAGTTTTTAAATACAGGATGCTTTTCAGTTTGTGCTGATAAAAACAATGTAATTAAAAAGAAATATAAAAAAAGAAGTTTTTTCATTATTGATAATTATAGTTTAGTAACTCTATTATTTTTTAATTGATATTTTTCTTTACTCTCTAAACATTCCGCAACACCGTCTTCATTAAAATTTAATCGATGTCCAAATTCGCTAATCCAACCTATTTGCTTTGAAGGGTTTCCAACAACCAAGGCATAAGGGAGAACCTCTTTTACAACCACTGCTCCCGCTCCAATAAAAGAAAACTCACCAATATCGTTTCCGCAAACAATTGTTGCGTTGGCACCGATGCTTGTTCCTTTTTTTACAACTGTTTTTAAATATTGATTCTTTCTATTTACTGCACTTCTTGGATTTATTACGTTTGTAAAAACCATTGAAGGACCAAGAAAAACATCATCTTCACAAATAACTCCCGTATAAATAGAAACATTATTTTGTACTTTAACATTATTCCCCAAAATTACATCGGGTGAAACCACTACATTTTGACCAATATTACAGTTTTTACCAATTTTACAATTTGGCATAATATGACTAAAATGCCAAATATTTGTTCCTTCTCCAATTTCACAACCTTCGTCGATTACTGCTGTTTCGTGTGCTTTATAATTGTTCATTTTTAATATTCAAAATTAATTTTGGTTTCTTCAATTATTTCTTTTGCAGAAGAAGTTCCTATTCTTTCTACGCCTAAAGTAATCATTTTTAAAGCATCATTCTTAGTTTTTACTCCGCCAGCTGCTTTTATTTTTAAAGGCTTTGCGTTTTCAGACATTATTTTTATTGCTTCAAATGTTGCTCCATTTGATTTTTTCCCTTCGGTTTTATAAAACCCTGTAGATGATTTTACAAATACATTTTTTGCTTTTTCAAGCCCAAAATTATCAATAGTAATTTTTTTTATCAATTTAGATATCGATGCAATTTCCTCTTTATTTAGAGCTGCAACTTCAATAATCCATTTTACAGTTTTATTGTTTTGTAAACCTAACGCTGTTCCTTTTAATACTTCTTCTTTCACTAAAGATATTTTTCCTTTTTGAAACGCTTTATAATTTATTACAAAATCTAAATCGTCTACTCCTAAATCTATTGCTTTTTGTGCTTCAATCAGTTTTTCTTTTAAAGAATATGTTCCTTCATGAAATCCAATTACAGTTCCTACTAAGACATTTGATTTTGCTTTTATTATTAGTGCTTTTGCAAGAGAAATGTAATTTGCTCTAATCATGACTAATTTAAAATTGTACGCAACTGCTTCTTCAACTAATTTAATAATGATTACTTCTGTTTCTTCTTCAGAAATAGCTGCTTGTTGAGTTGTTTTTAAATATGTAGAGTCTAAATACTGTTCTAATCTCATAACTGTAAATTACTAAAACAAAAATAACAATAATAAGTCCAATAAAAAAGAGCACCCTAATTGGATGCTCTTATATTGTTTTATTTTCAATTTAAATGTTATTCAACATTAAATGAAATTGGTAAGGTATACTTCATTCCTACAGCAACTCCTCTTTGTTTACCAGGTGTCATTTTAGGTAATAATTTCACTACTCTCTCAGCTTCTTTTTTAAGCCTTGGGTGTGGTGCTCTAAAAGCATTAATCTCTGTAATATTTCCTTTAGGGTCAATTCTAAACTGTACCCAAATTTTCTTTTTACCTGGAGATAATCCTAACTCACCAGCTAAATCACCGTTGAATTTTTTACCAACATGTTTTCTAATTTTATTGTTAAGACAATCACTTTTTTGTTTTCTTGTACCTGTACATCCAGGAAAAACAGGAACTTCTTCAATAACCGCAAAAGGTACATCTTCAATAACCTCATCTACCTCTTCAATCTCAACGATTTCTTCAACCTCTACAGCTTCAGTTTCATCAGTTTCTGTAGTTTCAATTACAGTTTCTTCAACTTCTTTTTCGTCTTCAACGATTTCAATTTTTTCTGGTGCTGGTGGTGGCGGTGCTTTTGGCTTAACTTCTTCAATACGTTCTGTAATTGGAATATCTTCTTCCATTAAGTCTTGCATGCTTGCATCACCAAACCCATCTATGACTCTATCATAAGTTTTGTTTTCCATTGCTACATAAGTAACAAAAAGTGCTAAAACCAAACCTAACTGAATAAACAGTTTTGAGTAATTCTCTAGATTTGATTTTGGATTTTTCTTAATTTCCATCCTTGTTTGTTTTTAATAGTTCGCTAATTTAATTAAATTCTTATGACTTATGCAAGTATTAGAGTTAAATAGCATTAATTTTTTTATAAATTGACTTAAAAACTATCAATGCCATAAATACTCCAGCTGTATTTGCAACTACATCTAAAAAACTTGCTGTTCTATAAGTTGTAAGAGTTGTTTGTAAAACTTCAATAACTATGCCATAAAACACACAACCAAAAGCGATTACATATTTTACTCTATTTTTCTCACTAGAAACAGGAAAACTTAACAACCAAGTTAAGGCCAATATAAAATATGCAATTGCATGATATATTTTATCTGAATGAGATAAATTTATCGGAAAAGACTCTACTCTCCTCAAACTTAAATAGCATATAATAACTGTTATGCTAAAAGCAATAAAAACAATTTTATCCTTTAATAAGATCTTGATAAGCTTGCGCATCTAATAAATCATCTATTTGTGAAGCATCAGAAATTGTAACTTTTATCATCCATCCTTTTCCGTATGGGTCTTTGTTTACTAATTCTGGTTCGTCTTCTAGTTCTTCATTAAATTCAGAAACTTCACCAGTTAAAGGCATAAATAAATCTGAAACTGTTTTTACAGCTTCTACAGATCCAAAAACTTCGTCTCTTTCTACTGTATCATCTAGTGTATCTACATCTACATAAACGATATCACCTAATTCGCTTTGTGCAAAATCTGTAATACCAATTGTTGCAGTATCTCCTTCTATACTAATCCATTCGTGGTCTTTAGTGTACTTTAATTCTGATGGGATGTTCATTGTAATTATTTTTTTATTGTTGATTAATTTTTAGTTGCCTAAGTTATAAATTAAATTGAAACCAGCATTAATAGATTGTCTAGGAAATGTTGTTGATATTGCATACTTAGACATGCTATGATTGTAATAAAACGATGTGGTTAAATTTCTGTTTAATTTATAATCTGCTGCAAATTTAATAGATAAAAGTTTTTGACCACCACTTATTTGATTATTTTCTATATCAACCGATCTAATTAATGTTAAATTATCTCTAATAGATAAATCTGCTCGCATATTAATATCACCTTTTAACTTTTGTCTTTTTCCAGCAAAACGGGTATTAAATGCTACATTTTTTAATCGATAACCAATACCAAAAATATATTCTGTTCCTTTAATATCAGTTAAAGTACTATTATCAAAGTTTAAAGTTAGCGTTCTGTCTTTTCTAATTTCTCCTTTAAAAGAAAATGAGTTTTTCATTTTCAAATCAATTTTAATTAATGGCGAAAACTCGTCTATTAAACTTGCTGAAGATATTAATAATTCTGGCTGATAATTTCCAGTGGCATTTACTTTTGATAAATCAGATTGATCGTATTGTAAATTATTGGTGTAATTAGAAATTGTGTACGAAGATTTGTATCCGTTTGTAATGGTAAAACTGGTGAAGTTTTCTTTAAACCAATCTATTTTCATTAATCCGTTGTAACGTAAAGTCCAATTCGGAATCGGCATGTTTTTAAACAATCCTAAACCAACCGAATTTGCATTGTCTCCAGAATACGCAGCAACAAACGCTGGTAACAATACTTGTTGACCTGCTTCTTTAAAAGCCGCATTTGCTGTGTTTGGCAAACCACTTTCTGTAGATAATCTTTGTGACAAAATAGATCTGTTTGCTAAAAAGGAATCAAATAACGCATCAGAATCTTTAAAAGCTGTAGACAACATAGAAAAACTTGTGCTAAAGTTTCCTGTTTCTGTAATTGGTGAAGTTGTATTTAAAACACCACCTTCTACATCTAATTGTTGAGCAATATTGTTGGTTATAATTTTATTTCCTGTTAATTCAATATTTAAATCTTTAAATGGCTTTAACGAAATTGTGTAATCAACTTTATTATAATGTGTTCTACTATACGTTTTGCTATAATATTCAGATCCAACAGCTCTATCAATCAACCAACCTTTTTCAAATGCTTTATTTCTGATATCAATCTGACTACCAAAAACAAAACCTAAAGTTGGTGCAAAACCTCCATTAAGATTATCTCTTCCTAAAAAACCTGAACTTCCAGTGTAACCAGGTAAAGCAGTTCCGTTATTTGAAGCACTATTAATTTTTACAGTTTTTATAGCTGTAACAAAGTCATAAACTCCTAATAAAATTTTATCTTTTAATGTTGCTTTCTTTGTCTTTACGCTTTTAACTCCTGGCAATTGTGGTGGTTGAAATGGACTTGAGCTTTTTTTCTTAGCATTCGGGTTCTTAATAAATAATTTTTTAAAACCGGTATCTTGATATAATTTCGTGAAATTTAAAGAAGTATTAAAGTTATGTGTGTTTGAGTTCTGTAATAAGTTTCCAATTTTATCAACATAACTTTTAGATGCCGCTTTCCAATCAAAATTTGCTGTATATCCGTAATCTGCAGTTACAAAACTTAAATAAGGAATTTTATTTATCGGTAATTTATAGTTTGCGGTTAACTTTTGGTTGTAATGATCTGGTCTTCCCATATTAAAAAACTGATCAAAAATTTCTATTTCTTCTCCATTTCCAAAATTATCGTACAAATAACTATTGTTAGCATTAAAAATTAAATTCAACGATTTTGTTAAATCAAAACCTATTGAATAATCCCAATCAAACAAAAACCTACGTTGTGTTAATGTTGGTTGTGCACTTAATCCTGCGATTAAATTTCTAGATCTTTGTTGTACATAATTTCTGGTGATTCTAGAATTTAAACCGATTGTTTTCGGAATTAAATTAATATTAATATCTCTAATAATTTGCCAATGTTTACTTTTTCCTAAGAATGCTGATTCTTTAAATGGCTCAATATATTTTGGTTCAAACGTAAAATTATAGGTTGCTCCAGCTTGTAAATTCTGATTTAAATACTTTTCAATATTATAATCTTTATGAAACTCTTCTGAAAAAGTATACGAAACAGAAAAATTCTCTACATCGTAAGGTTTTGGTTTTTTAGTAGATTCTGGATTTCTATTTTTCTTTACATTATTAAAACTAATACTTTTTCTTAATGTATAATCTTGTGAATTTTTACTATTCGGATTCACCTCAATTGCTTCAGCAAATTTTACATCTTGATATTGAGGATCGTATTTTGGATCTCTAAACTCTTCTCCAATACTATAACTCATCGGTAATTGAATGCCCCATTTTTTAGGCATCATTTTACCAAGATTTATATTTGTAGAAATATCGTATTGCCTAGTTTCTTCAATACTTCTTTGGTTTACTCTGTCTTCTACATTTCCAAAACCAATGGTTTGCATTCTTCCAGTAACAGAAACATCTGCTAAATCTGCAAAATTAGCATCAGCACTTACAACTGCTGCCCAACCACCTTCATTATCAAAACCTGATGAGCGTAATTCATTAAACCAAATTTCTGCACTTTTTTGTGTAGTTCTTGTATTTTTTACACCTAACATTAACGTTCTAATTCCGCCTAAGGTTGGATTTCCTTTTACTCTTAATTTCAAGTTGTGAACTGGAGAATTAGTAGGAAAGGGATATATTTTATTGATAGATAATGTTCCGTTAGAATTCGGAATTTCAGCATCTCTTTTTAACTTTAATCTTCCTAATTCTTCTAAAACAAGATTTAAATTGTTCTCTTCTGGCCAAACATTTGTTGGTTCTAAACTTCCGCTCGCAGAAATTTTTAATGGCACTTCTATTTGATAAAAGTTATCATCTAAATCAGTACCTAATCTAATTACAGCAACCAAATCGTTATCAGCAACACTTCCTGCAACAGTTGGTTCAGCATGTATAAACATTTTTAAGTTTTTATACATTCTTAAATCTACACTCAAGTTTTTGTAAATTGCCCTGGTTTCGTTTTGCATTAAATCTTTAACTTTTAATGAAACCGATTGTTCGTTTTGTTGCTGAATTGTAGAACTTCCTTGTAATTGCTCTCTTATAATTCCTGGAGGCAACACATATTTTTCTTCGTTTTGCTCAATATTTACAACACCAACTTCAAAATTATTTAATTCTTGATTTGTTAAATCTTGTGGCGGATTTACATTCGGATCAATCGTTTTTGTATAACGTCTGTAATCTCCTCTTACCAATTCTAATTGACCAAAACGCAACACAACTGGCATTTTAAATTTGGTCATAAACATTCTAATAAATCGGATGCTATTAAAATCTGAAATTCCGTTTATAGCAGTTCCGCTTCTAACCGGAATTCTAAATTGATACCATTTTGTTTTCTTAGATGTTCCGTCTGCTAATGTTACCGAAGTTTCTTTTTCATCAACAATATTATTAATTCCTTTTACCAAATCATTTTTGTTTAAAGACACTTTATATTCAAAGTAACTTTCAACCGTATTCATGGTTTGATCTTTATTAATATCTTCTACATCTGGATAGGTTGATGACGAAGTTGGATACGATTCTGTAGATTGATTTGCCGTTGGCGAATTTCCTTCTGTGTTATTAAAGTTTTTATATCTGGTGATGACCGATGCGTTGGTATTGTCAAAATTTGTACTTCTAAAATATTGAAAATTATCTGAAGAAATATCGTTCTGATTTAACTTATTTATATCAAAAACTTTAGATTGATAAAATCCTAATTCATCTTCATTTTTCAATCCATCTAAACCAATATCTTGGTTTTGTCTAGCCAAATCATCAACATCAAAAGCATATAAAATAGATTGATTTGTTGGTACATTACCCCAAATAGATTGCGTAATATTTGTACTTGTTCCATCTGCTGGCATTCCATTTTCATACATCTTTCTATTATCTTTTAAGATGTCTTCAGAAATGTTTCCTAAATTAAAATACAATTCTCCAACTTGATTTGTAGGATTATTTGGGTCAATACCAGTTGGCAAACCTTCTTCGTTTGTAATTGAATAATCTTGATATGGATCTTTTATCCAAAATTGAATGTATTCTACATTGGCTTGATCAAAATTATTGGTTGTTAACGGTCGCATAATTCCTCCCCAACGATCTTGCGGATTTGTAAAAGTTCCATCAACATTTACCGTTGCGCCAGTATCAAAATTATACATTCCTCTTTCTGATGGGAAATACGCCAAATCTAAGGTTCTAACTAAAATGTTTTGTGTTAAATCTAATTCTGTATTTGGAAATAATTCTGAATATCCAATCTGACGAACTTCTGTTCTAGACAATTCTACATTGTCAATATTTGATGGTTTATCACCGTTTCCGTAGAACAATTGATCAATAGAATACCAAGCTAATTTTGCTTTTTTATCATTATAACTTAACCCGTTTAAATTTCCGTTTAAGTTTTGACTTTGTGGTGTACTCGCAGCAAACCAGTTTAATGGTGATAATAAATCAATCGGAATTTGCGATGCTTCAAAATCATCTACATACGTTGTTGCTTGTCCGTTAACATTAACTCCGCTTGGTGTTCCAGGCAATAAATATGCAAAATCTGCTCTTACATTTAAGTTTGATGGAACATCTGTATCTACAAACGGAATTTTATTTACCCATTTTGTAAAAATTGGTATTTCTGTTGAATAATCTACATTTAACCCAAACATGGTGTTGTTTATTGGGTCTGAACCAAAATTTACTTTCTGTGTTATTGGTTTTTCGTTTACATTTAAAATGGTTCCACCTAAAATAAATTTATCAGAAAAACGATGCTCAACATCAATTCCCATAAAGGTTTTTTGTTGCTGATTAAATACCGAATTATTTTCTGTAGATACATTTATTGGAACTCCAGAAGAACGTAATCCTGGATCAATAATTTGCACTCTACTAAAATTATAATCAACAATAAAATCAACACCTTCTACCAATTGTCTTCCTCCTGCTGTAACTCTTACAGAACCTCTTGGAACGTTAAATGCGTTTAACGGAATTCCGCCACTATTTTCTGATTTTGCATATCCTTTTAGAAAAAATTTATCTTTATTCTGATGGTTATTTTTTGCTTGGGATTTTGTATTTATATACAATTCATTAAACACAAAAGTGTTTTTATCTGTTGCAGATGTTAATGTGTTTTCTAAACCGCTACCAAAAGGTTCTGTTTCTGGAAAAATGATAAAACCTCTATTAGGATTTACAGTTACATTTTCTACGAAATCAAAAAAACCATCTCCATCAGGAACAGCATAAGAACTTTGGTCTAACTTGTCTAAATTTAAAACGTTTAGCAACGTTTTATTTGCAATTCCTGCTGTTGTAGCATTCTGTAATGTATTTGACGGAATTCCGGTTTTATCATCTCTATATAAAATTTCGAATCTAAATCCGTCTTGCGATAAAGGAAAAATACCTAAAGGATATACATTTTTCATCATCAATTTCCAGGTTGGAAATTGCTCTTCGTTACCAGCAACAGTTCTTTTAGTAGTAATAATTTCGCTTCGTAATAATTTTACGGCTAAATTACTTGGTGCTACAATTCCGTCGTTAGACAATTCTCCAACTTTAAAAGAAGTTTCAGAACTACCAACAACTGTATATTCATAAGCTACCGCTAAAACTTCGCCATCAGAAAGTTTTCTATTCAATGAAATAAATCCTAACTGCGGATTTAAAGTAAACTCATTTTGATCTAATTTTCTAGCGTTTTGTAACATAGAATAACCAGTTCCTTGATTTAAACCATAATTTAAAAGTGTACTTTCTACGGTTGTTATATCTCTAATTCCGCTATTCTCATTTAACAAAGCTGATAAATTATTTGCATTGTTTGATGGAATGCTTTTTCCTTGAACTTGTGATGGGTTTGTAGCATTAACACCAGAACCCACAAAATCTGGTTGATTTGGTTCACCAATATCAGCCAAAGCAACAATACTTCTAAAATTTTCTGTGGTAGAATTTCTGTTGGTAATCCAAACTTCTATTCTTGTAACATTAATTGGACTACTAATTAGCGGGTAATTTTGTAATGAGTTTTTATAGTTTTCTCTAAAATATTGTGATAAAAAGAAATGTCGATTATCATCATAATCTGTAGCTCTTAGTTCAAACTCTTCAATTGTAGCTCCAGCTTCTGCAACAATGTTTTTACTTTCTGAATTTTGTTGAGAGAAAACTGCTGTTATAGAGGTTTTACCAAACTGTAATTCGGTTTTTACACCAAACAAACTTTGTGAACCATTTATCAATGAGTTTTTAATTGGCATGGTAACATTACCTGCTTCAATTTTTCGAATAATATCATCTTCTGTTGGTGTGTATTCTAACTTAACAATATTTTGAAAATCAAACGATGCTTGTGTATCATAATCTGCAGTAACTTTTAATCTTTTACCAACATTCGCCACAATACTTGCACTAATTTGCTGATCAAAATCAAACGTAAAACTACTTCTATTTTCTTCTGACAATTGTGGGTTATCTACATTTTGGTAGATTCCGCCAAGTCTAATATTTAAGTTTCCACTCGGAATTACCTCAACAGTATTTCCACCAAAAATTGTTTCAAAAAACTTAGAATTCACATAGTATTTTGGCAATAAATTACGCTTTGCTTTTTCGCTTCCTTTCTTTTTACTTAAAGCATCATTTTTTTCTTTAAAATAATTTTTGATGTCTTTTTTTAAACGATATTTCTGGTATTCTGCAGGAGACATAAAAATTGGCTCACCAACTCTATAGCCGTCTAAAACTTCAACAACAATGTATTTGTTTAGTTTTTTATCAAAAGTTACCGAATACGATGTTGGTGCGTTTAAAAATATACTTCCTTTTTGATTCCTTTTAAACTTGTATTTTAAAGTCGGAATTGTATCTTTTTTAATAGAATCGCTCTTCTTCACTGTTTGAGAAAAAACAGTTGTAGTTGCTAAAAAAGCAACTATACAGAATAATATATGAAAATGATTTTTTTTCAATTGAATTATAAACTTTTTAATGCACTTTTAATCAACAACTCAACAGAAGATTCTGGCTGTTCTTTTAAAATTGCATTTAATACTTTATCAGATTGTTTTCTGTTAAAACCTAATACTTCTAATGCAGATAACGCCTCATCTTTGTTAGTATTGCTTTTAACAACAGAAATTGAATCTAAATCAAATGTTTTTAAAATTTTATCTTTTAAATCTATAATTACACGTTGTGCCGTTTTTGCGCCAATTCCTTTTACAGACTGAATTAAAGCTATATTTTCTGATGCAATTGCTTGCTGTATTTCTTCGGATGACATTGAAGACAACATGGTTCTTGCAATACTTGGTCCAACGCCAGAAACTGAGATTAGTAATCTAAAAATTTCGCGTTCCGTTTTGTCTATAAAACCATACAATGTATGCGAATCTTCTTTTACAGATAAATGAGCAAATAATGTAATTGCTTCGCTTTCTGGTAAAGCAGAAAATGTGTTTAAAGAAATGTGTAATAAATAACCAACTCCACCACAATCTACAACAACATATGTTGGGTTTTTCTCTACTAATCTTCCTTTAATTTGCGTAATCATTTATTCGTTTTTAAGCGTTTCTTTTTTCTTTTTGTTGTGCATCTACAACAGCAACTGCAGACATATTTACCATCTCATCAACACTTGCACCTAATTGTAATATATGAACTGGTTTTTTTAACCCCATCATAATTGGACCAACGGTCTCTACTTCATCAACTTGCTTCATTAATTTATAAGTGATGTTTGCGGCATCTAAGTTTGGAAAAATAAGCACGTTTACTTTTTTACCATTTAATTTTGAAAACGGAAATTCTTTTGCCAACATTTTTCGGTTTAAAGCAAAATCTGCCTGTAACTCTCCATCAATTACAACATCCGGAAAATGTCTATGAATATAAGAAACTGCTTCTCTAATTTTTGTAGCACTTTCAGATTCTGAAGAACCAAAATTAGAAAATGACAACATCGCAATATTTGGTTTTACACCAAACATTCTGGCTAACGAATATGTTAATTGAGATATTTTTGCCAACTCTTTTGCATTTGGATTAATGTTGATTGTAGTGTCTGCCAAAAATATTGGTCCTTGTTTGGTCAACATTAAATTTGCAGCTGCAACTCTTGTTATTCCATGGTCTTTTTCTATCAATTCTAAAATTGGCTTTACAACTGATGGATATGATCTTGAATAACCAGTAATTAACGAATCTGCTTCACCAACATTTACCATCATTGCAGCAAAATAATTACGCTCTCGCATCATTTTTTGAGCTTGAAACAACGTAGTGCCTTTTCGTTGACGTGTTTTCCAAAAGGCTTCTCCAAAACGATCTCTTCGTTCTTTTTCCTCGTCTGTTTTCGGGTCTATAATTGGTACATCTGCTGTAAAACCAATTTCTTCTTTTAACTCTAATATTACCTCTTTTCTTCCTAATAAAATTGGCTTTCCAATTCGTTCTTCATGTACTCTTTGCGCTGCTTTTAAAACATCTAAATGATCTGCTTCTGCAAACACAATACTTTTAGGATTTCTCTTTGCTCTATTGTGTAATAATCTTATTTCTTTACTTCCGGTTCCAGAACGATCCATTAACTCTTCTTGATACTTTTCCCAATCTGTAATCGGTTCTAATGCAACTCCAGATTTAATTGCGGCTTTCGCAATTGCAGGCGGAATTTCATAAATCAACCTTGGGTCAAATGGTTTTGGAATGATATATTCTTTCCCGAAAGACAGGCTAATTTCGTCATACACAATGTTTACTTGTTCTGGCACAGTTTGCTTTGCTAAATCTGCTAAAGCATGAACTGCCGCCATTTTCATTTCTTCGTTAATTTTTGTTGCTCTAACATCTAAAGCACCACGAAAAATAAATGGAAATCCAAGTACATTATTTACTTGATTAGGATGATCAGATCTTCCTGTTGCCATAATAATATCTTTTCTTGTTGCTACCGCAACATCGTAATCTATTTCTGGCTCAGGATTTGCCATTGCAAATACAATTGGGTTTTTTGCCATCGATAATAGCATCTCTGGAGAAACTACATTTCCTTTAGACAATCCAATAAAGACATCTGCATTGTGCATTGCTTCCTCTAAAGTATTTACATCTTTATTTGTAGCAAATTCTTCTTTTTGTGAAGTTAAATTAGTGCGATCTTTTCTGATAACACCTTTACTATCACACATGATAATGTTTTCTCTTTTTGCTCCTAGTCCTAAATACAGACGTGTACAAGAAATTGCAGCAGCTCCTGCTCCATTTACAACAATTTGAACTTCATCAATCTTTTTTTCTGTAATCTCTATTGCATTTTTTAATGCAGCTGCAGAAATAATTGCAGTTCCATGTTGATCATCATGCATTACAGGAATATCCAACTCTTCTTTTAATCTTCTTTCAATCTCAAAAGCTTCTGGTGCTTTAATATCTTCTAAGTTAATTCCGCCAAAAGTAGGTGCAATTGCTTTAACAGTTTCTACAAATTTATCTACATCAGTTGCATCAACTTCAATATCAAAAACGTCTATATCTGCAAATATTTTAAACAACAATCCTTTTCCTTCCATTACTGGTTTAGACGCTAATGGCCCAATATCACCCAAACCTAAAACTGCCGTTCCATTAGAAATTACA
Source organism: uncultured Polaribacter sp. (assembly GCA_964022045.1). Taxonomy (GTDB): domain Bacteria; phylum Bacteroidota; class Bacteroidia; order Flavobacteriales; family Flavobacteriaceae; genus Polaribacter. The sequence continues at coordinate 29,167 of CAXICE010000002.1, forward strand.
GCAACTAAATTTCCTTTTGCTGTATATTTATATGCATTATTTGCATCTTTTTCTATTTCTAAACATGGTTCTGCAACACCAGGCGAATAAGCCAACGATAAATCGTGTTGAGTTGCATATTTTTTAGTAGGAATTACTTCAATTTTTCCAGGTTTTGGTTTTGCATGATACAATAAAGCTTCATGTCTTTTCCTAGATTCACTCATATATTTGTTGTTTGTATGAACTAACAAATATATACTTTTTTAGATGGAATTTTATTAAAAATATAGCGTTTAAAGTAACAAAGAAGCTTCTTAAAGCGTCTAGTAATTATGAAGTTACTTTTTTAAGATATAATTGTACCTTCTTTAACAAAATATAGAGATAATTTTAAGCTTACAAATAATAAGTTTGCTCTCATCAACCAAATAAAACTATGAGAAATTTACCAACCCTATTACTGTTATTTTTATCAGTTACTATATCATCACAAATAAAAGGGAAAATTACCGACAGCAAAAACATCCCGCTTTCACTTGTGAGTATTTACTTAGACGGAACTATTACAGGAACCACATCAAACGAAGATGGTTTTTATGAATTACCAATCAAAAAATCAGGAAATTACACGGTTGTTTTTCAGTTTTTAGGATATAAAACAATCAAAAAAAATGTAAAAATTACTTCTTTTCCTTATCGATTAAATGTAAAGTTAATTGAAGAACAAATTACATTGAGCGAGGTTCAAATCAACAATAAAGAAAACCCTGCGAATAAAATTATTAGAAATGTTATCGCAAATAAAAAGAAAAACGAGAATAGAATTCAAAAATTTACTGCCGATTTTTATTCAAGAGGTTTGTATAAAGTTAAAAACGCACCAAAGAAAATCTTAGGTCAAGAATTGGGTGATTTAGGTGGTGGATTAGATTCTACAAGAAGCGGAATTATTTATTTATCTGAAACCTTTTCTAAAATATCGCATCAAAAACCAAATGATTTTAAAGAATATATTGTTGCGTCAAAAGTTAGCGGAAGCGATAATGGTGTGAGTTTTAATAGAGCAGAAGATGTAAATTTTAATCTTTATAAAAATACCGTTAAAATAGGAAATGAAATTATTTCTCCAATAGCTAATTATGCTTTTGGGCATTACAATTACAAATTAACAGGAACTTTTTATGACAAAAATGGGCAGTTAATTAATAAAATTGCCATTTTACCAAAACGTAAAAACGATCGTGTTTTTGAAGGTTTTATTTATGTTGTAGAAGATGACTGGGCTTTATACGGAACAGAGGTTTCTGTAAATGGCGCACAAATAAATTTACCAATGGTAAATGTTTTACACTTTAAACAAAGCTTTAACAAATCAACAAAAAACAATGCTTGGGTTGTAATTTCTCAAACCATAGATTTTAAAATTGGGCTATTTGGATTTAATGTTAACGGACGATTTTCATCTGCATATAGCAATTATAATTTCAATCCTATTTTCACTAGAAGTACTTTTGGAAAAGAGATTTTATCTTTTGCTTCTGAAGCAACAACAAAAGACTCTTTATACTGGAACAATTTAAGACCAGTTCCATTAACAATCGAAGAAGTTAAAGATTACATTATTAAAGATAGTATAAAAACAGTAAGAACTTCTAAAAAATATTTAGATTCAATCGATGCAAAAAACAACAAAATTTCTTGGACACTACCTTTGTTTGGATATTCTTACAACGATTCTTACAACGATTGGTCTTTTAATGTTGATGGACCGCTTGCCGATTTAAATTTTAACACTGTTCAGGGCTGGAATTCTACAATTGGAATGAGTTATTTTAAATTATTAGACGAGAAGTTTAAATGGATAAGATTGGGCGCAAATATTAACTATGGTTTTTCTGATAAAAAAGCAAGACCTACATTTTTCTTTACTCATAAATGGAATAATATAACAAGACCTATTTTAAGCTTTTCTGGAGGAATTACAACAAGTCAATTTAATGGAGCAAACCCTATTTCTCCTTTTTGGAACACACTAAATTCTATTTATTTTGAAAGAAACTACATGAAAATTTATGAAAAAACGTTTGCTAATGTTTCTTTTTCCAGAGAGCTAACAAACGGATTTCGTTTTAATGGTTCTTTAGAATTTGCTGATAGAAAACCGTTGGTCAATACAACAAATTATAGCGCTAAAAATTATACTGATAGAGTTTATACATCAAACGATCCGCAGAATTCAACAAATTTTTCTCCATCTTTTACACCACATAAAATTTGGACATTAAATCTTGGAACAACCATAAATTTTGGAGCAAAATATTTATCATATCCAGATAGAAAATTTACTGTTTACAATAGTAAATATCCATCAATTTATGTTGGGTATCGAAAAACATTTGGCTCTGATAATAGTCAAAATAATTCTGATTATGTTTTTACACAGCTAAGACAAAATTTTTCTCTTGGAAATTTAGGAAGCTCAAAATATCGCATTAAAGCTGGTGTATTTTTAGAGAAAAAGAATATCGCTTTTATGGATTATGCACATTTTAACGGAAATAAATTAGCGATTTCTCCTGACGGAAATTCTGTAAATCATTTTAACTTATTAGATTATTACGCATATAGTACCAACGATAAGTTTGCTGAATTTCATGGAGAACACAACTTTAAAGGATTTATTTTAGGGAAAATTCCGTTGATAAATTTATTAAACTTTCATGTTGTTGCGGGCGGAAAAGGATTGTTTACTGGCGATAGAAAACCATATACAGAAGCATCCATTGGTTTAGACAATATCGGTTTTGGAAAATGGCGTTTTTTACGAGTTGATTATGTAATTTCTAAAGGTGGCATCAATCAAAAACAAAACGGATTTGTTTTTAGTTTGAGTTTGTTTAATTA
>CAXICE010000003.1:0-22827 GCA_964022045.1 uncultured Polaribacter sp.
GTACTTATATTAGATTTCGGTTCGCAATACACACAATTGATTGCGCGTAGAGTTAGAGAATTAAACATTTATTGTGAAATTCATCCGTATAACAAACCACCAAAAAATAGCAACGATTTTAAAGCAGTAATCTTATCTGGAAGTCCGTCTTCTGTAAGATCTGAAGATCCACCACACCCAGATTTATCTGAAATTAGAGGGAAAAAACCATTGTTGGCAGTTTGTTATGGTGCACAATATTTAGCACATTTTTCTGGCGGATTAGTTGGGCAATCAAATACAAGAGAATACGGACGTGCAAATTTATCATTTGTGAAAAATGATGAAGTTTTCTTTGAAAATATTTCTGCAGGAAGCCAAGTTTGGATGAGTCATTCAGACACCATTAAAGAATTACCAACTGGAGGTTTGCGTTTAGCAAGTACACACGATGTTGAAAATGCAGCATATAGAATTGAAGGTGAAGAGACGTATGCAATTCAATTTCATCCAGAAGTGTATCATTCTACAGACGGAAAACAATTGTTAGAAAACTTTTTAGTAAAAATTGCTGGAGTTGCACAAACTTTTACACCAGATTCTTTTGCAGAAAGTACAATTAAAGATATTAAAGAAAAAGTAGGAAACGATAAAGTTGTTTTAGGATTGTCTGGCGGAGTAGATTCTACAGTTGCCGCAGTTTTATTACACAAAGCTATCGGTAAAAATTTGCATTGTATTTTTGTAAATAATGGATTACTTCGTAAAAACGAATTCTCTGACGTATTAAAACAATACGAAGGAATGGGTTTAAATGTAAAAGGCGTTGATGCTTCTGAGCGTTTTTATAAAGCTCTTGCTGGTTTATCTGATCCAGAAGCAAAAAGAAAAGCAATCGGAAATGCATTTATAGAAGTTTTTGATGCAGAAGCTAATCAAATTACAGATGCAAAATGGTTGGCGCAAGGAACAATTTATCCTGATGTAATCGAATCGGTTTCTGTAAATGGAGGTCCATCGGCAACTATAAAAAGTCATCATAATGTTGGTGGTTTACCAGATTTTATGAAATTGAAAATTGTGGAGCCATTAAGAATGATTTTTAAAGATGAGGTTCGTAGAGTAGGAGCTTCAATGGGAATTGATAAAGAGTTGTTAGGTAGACACCCTTTTCCTGGCCCAGGTTTGGCTATTAGAATTTTAGGAGATATTACTCCAGAGAAAGTTGCCATTTTACAAGAAGTTGACGCTGTTTTTATCAACGGATTAAAATCAAACGGATTGTACGATAAAGTTTGGCAAGCAGGTGCTATTTTGTTACCTGTAAATTCTGTTGGTGTTATGGGAGATGAAAGAACCTACGAAAAAGTTGTAGCATTAAGAGCTGTAGAAAGTACAGACGGAATGACAGCAGATTGGGTGAATTTACCGTATGAGTTTTTACAAAAAACATCAAACGATATTATCAATAAAGTAAAAGGTGTAAATAGAGTTGTGTATGATATTAGCTCAAAACCACCTGCAACAATTGAGTGGGAGTAATACTAATTTAGTAGATTTTAAGTTATATTAAATAAAATTGCTAGTTTTAGAAATCGTTTTCTAAAACAGAAAAATAAATTACATGAAGCATTTTAAATTATTAGTTGTCTTTTTCGTTTTTACAATTGCAGTTTCTTGTGGGCAGCAAAAAAAGTTTATTACTTATAAAGTAAAGAAGGGCGAAACAATGCGAGTAATCGCTAAGCGTTTAGATATAGAAACTAAAGATTTAATGCGTTTAAATCCTGATGTTGGTAGAAGACCTAAACCAAATACAGAAATTGTTATTCCGAATAAGAAAATTACAAAAGTTGTTGAAGAAAAAGATCTTCTTAAAGACGTAATTGTAAAAGATACAATTCAAAAAGATGAGATAAAAAAGGTTGAAATTGTTGAAGATTTAGATAGTAATTACCTTTTACATGCTGTAAGAAAAGGAGATACATTTTATAGTTTAACTAGATATTATAATGTGCTTCAAGAAGATTTGTTAGTTTTAAATCCAACTTTGTCAGAAGGATTAAAGCTTGGAACAGTAATAAAAATTAAAGAGCGTATAGAAGACGAAGAGCTAGATAAAATTTATAGTGATACAATTTCTGATAATGCTTCTGTAAAAGTAGCATTGTTATTGCCTTTTAGAGCAAATGTTTTTGATACAGTACCTTCTCAAGATATCTTTAAAAATAGAGCATTACCAAACATTGTAACTGATTTTTATTTGGGAGCTGAATTAGCAATCGATTCTTTAAGAAATCAAGGAATTCAAATTGACTTTACTGTTTTTGATACTGAAGATAGAAACACAAAAATTAACGAGTTAATTACTGATAGTTCTTTTGAAGATAAAGATGTAATTATTGGTTCTATTTATTCTGATGAAACTAAAAAGTTAGCAAGTAAAGTAAAAGTACCGTTAGTGTTTCCAATTTTTTCTAAAGCACAAACCTCTTTTAAATCATCTAAAATTGTAAAAACATCGCCAGATAAACATTTGTATAAAGAGAAATTATTATCATTTGTTTCTAAGCAATATAAAAACGAGAATATCATTATTGTTGGAGATTCTTCGGTAACATCAATTAATGAAATCAATCAAATTGCAAATATTTTAAAGCAACACGATTCAATAAATGAGGTTCAAACGATAATTCCGCATTATGGATATATTGCTCAAGAGCGTTTCTTGAAAATAATGAAACCTGTAGATACAATTGCTCCAGTTAAAAATTGGGTAATTATTGCAACTGATAACGATGTTATTGCGTCTGATGCAATTAATAGTTTAATTAGTTTTCCAGATCCGCCAGAGCCAGAAAATGAAGATGAGGAGCCAGAAGAAAAAGTAAATTATGATGTAAAATTATTTGGCTTTAATAAGTATGATAATGTAACATATAATAAATTGGCGCAATTAGAGTTTGTGTATGTAACTGACACGTATGTTGATGAAAGTTCGTTAGCAGCAAGAGTTTTCAACAAACAATATTTGGATAAAAACAAAGCACTACCTTCTTATTATGCAACACGTGGTTTTGATGTAATGTATGATGTAATTATACGTTTAGCTTCTGGAAAAAACCTGTATGATACTTTTAAAGACGGAATTTCTTATCGAGTAGAAAGTAAATTTGATTTTAATAAAAGATTGCTTGGGATCTCTCAAAACAGAGGATTATTCTTATTAGAATTTCAATCAGATTTAAGCTTAAAAAGAATAGAATAGTCTATTTATTTTACTTCGATATTTTTAAAGAAATCTTTCCAAGCCCACCAAGAAGCAATATAAGATTTAGCAGACACTAATTGTTGTCCTTTTCTTGGACCATCAATAGCAAAACCAAAAGCGTTCCATTTAGTGCCTTCACTGTCAATTAAAATTGGTGGAAAATCTGTGTTTTCTAATTGAAAGTCTAATCCATTAGGAGCAATAAATGTTGTAAAAAAATAATGCTCTTTATTTCCAATAATCAATGTTTTTTTATTGTCTAAAATTAATTGTTGTAAACTTGAGTTGTTGCTAAAATCTTTGGTAGGGTAAGCGTGAACTAATGTAGGTTTACCGTTATTATTATAATTTTCTACAATAGAAAAAACAGCATCTGCATTTGTGATTTCTGCAGAATTCTTCGCTATTAATTTTGTGTCACTATTACTTTTAGGAGTAATAATATCTCCTTCATAATAATACACTTTTGCATTTGGAAAAAAATTGACAACAGTCTTCCAATTTGTTTCAATTAAATTTAAAGTTTGTAAATCTAAAAAATCTGCTTCTTTTGTAATTCCATTCATTTGCATTTGCGACCAATACATGTTGTAATCCTTGTCAGAAGGAACCATATTATCTTTATATAAATATCCAGAAGCAACTAAATCTAATGTGTCATTCTGTACTATTCTATTAAAATTTATAGCGCTTTTGGTTTGTGGACAAAAAGAAACTGCATAAAAATAATCACCAATAGAATCGTTTACAATTTCATATCTGTTAGTATATAAATACGGATACACTTTTATTTCATTTTGATAACTAACGATAGCAACTTTATCATCGTCCATTAAATTAGAAAATTCTTGGACCGATTTGTAAATAGGATTTTTATGTAATGGAAATAAGCCATTTTCTCCTGTTGGGTGAGGTTTCTCAACGTTTATCCAACGGCTTTCTTCCGTAGGATTTTCAATTTCTGTTACTGCATTTTTAGAACACGCAGCCAATGAAATTAGAAGACAAAATAATATGTAGTTTTTTAACTTGTAAAACATCACAAATACAGTCGATTGAATTTAAAACTACTTACATTTTGATGCAAAAAAAAAGCTCTTGAAATTATCAAAAGCTTTTTTTAGTGTGTTGTTTGTTGAAACTAGATTTTTTTCATCTGCTGTTTCATCATTTTTATTTGATCGTTTAGCATACCGTTTTTATCAAGCTTTTTAGCTTCATTCATTAACATGGTTGCTTCACGTTTTCTTCTTTTAGTCATTGCAATTCCTGCTAATTGCAATTTTGCCATAGCTAAATCGTGTCCCATGGATAACCCTAATTTTACTGCTTTCTTTAAATACTTTTCAGCTTGTGTAATATTTGTTTGCGACAACATAATTCCATGTAAAAAGTTGTAGTAACCTTCTTGTTTTCTTGTTAAAGCTGCACTCGGGTTTTTAATATAATTCAACCATTTTTGAGCTCCAGGAAAATTTTGTTTACGCAATTGTAAAAAAGCTAATAAAATGAATTCGTTTTTAAAATATAGTAAAATGAACATTCCTGCTAATAACAAAATAGAAATTCCATTCATGATATGACCTTGTGAGAATTCATATACAGACCAAGCTGTTACTAAAACGGCAAGAATTAATTTAAAATTTTTATGAAACATAAATAAGTTTTTTAATTTTTTAAGAAAGCAAATGTACAGCTTTCAAATGATTATTTTTTATAATATTTTTTGTGTTTTAACCAAGCAAAGGTTCCTAATATGGCAACAAATCCGATAGAATAATACACAGAAGTTGGAGTAATTACTTTATCTCCGCTTGCGTAAGAATGCAATCCTGATAAGTAAAAATTCACGCCAAAATATGTCATCATAATTGATGCATACGTAATAATTGACCATAAATTAAATGTAAATCTGCTACGTAAACCAGGTATTAATCGCATGTGTAAAACAAAAGCATACAACATAATTGAAATCAATGCCCAAGTTTCTTTTGGATCCCAACCCCAATAACGTCCCCAACTTTCGTTAGCCCACATTCCGCCTAAAAAGTTACCAATGGTTAACATTATTAGACCAATTGTAATTGACATTTCGTTAATTACAGTTAATTCTTTGATGGCTAAATCTAACTTCTTTTTGTTATTTTCATTTGTAAAAGCCATTAAGAATAATGAGAAAATTCCTAATATCATTCCTAATGAAAATGGTCCATAACTCGCAACAATAATTGAAACGTGTACTAGCAACCACCAAGAATTTAATACAGGTTGTAAGTTTGCAATTTCTGGATCTAACCAGTTTTGATGTGCAAAACCTAAAATAACCGCTGTTAAAAATGTTGTTGCAGCAATGGTTAAAGATGATTTTCTTCCGAATGCTAAACCAAATAACATAGTTGCCCATGCAACATAAATTATCGATTCATAGGCATTACTCCAAGGAGCGTTTCCGCTAATGTACCAACGTGCACCTAAACCTAAAGTATGAAAAATAAACAGTCCAATAATTATGGCAACTAACCCTTTTACTAAATAACTAAATATTTTTTTATCAGAAAAAATCTGTGCAATTACTACAAAAATTAATAATGCTCCAGCAATACCAAAGTATTTAGCTAATCGACTAAAAATACTGAATTTATTATAGGCAATTTCTAAGTTAATTCTGTCTTCAGACGGAATTACCTTTGCACCAAATTTCTTTTGAAAATTCTTAATTCCAGCTAAAACTTTATCAGCTTGTGTATAATCTTTTGATTCTTTTGCTTTTTGAAGCATTTGTAAATACACAGGAATTACTTGACGTACAAAAACTGAATCTGTTCCTTTAAAGCCAGCATGTAACGTTTCTGGCTGAGAAACCCATTTGTTATTTGGGTCATTCGGAATTGGAAATATTTTAAAGATATCTCCATATAAAGCTCCATAAACTAAACCAACTCTTCTGTCAATGTTAATTAAATCTTTTTCGAACTTGTTTTTTACGTTTTTTTTCTGAGATTCAGCAACACGATCTCTAATTTTATAAGCTCCTTCTATGGTTAAGAAATCTTTTAAACTAGCATGTGTTGCTTCTTTAGAAACACCTAAAATTTCTCTAATTTGAGTATTTCCTTTTTCTAAATAAATCATCGGGACAACTTCCCAAAATCTTGGATTTTCTTTTATAGAAAGAAAAACTTGACTTGGGTTCATTCCTTTAAATTCTTCAGAATGCGTAACTTTTCTTACCAATTCAGAAGCAAAAGTATGCGCTGGTTTCATTCTTCCACCAGCATCTTGAATTACTAAACTGTTGAATAGATCTGCATGTTTTGTATCTACAATGTTAGCTTTTAAAATAGAATCTATTTGCTGTTCGGAAATTGTATGTTGCTGCTGATGTTGAGCCGAAGCTGTAATAGAGAAGAAGAATAATCCTATAAGTGATAATGCTGCTTTTTTCTTTCTGATTTTTTTCAACATGTTTTTTAAATAATCGAATCGTGTATTTTTTGCAAACAGAATACAGATCATCCCAAAATACAATAAAGAATAACCAATATAGGTTATAAGCGTTCCCCAGAAATCATGATTTACAGACAAGTGCGTTTCTTCAACTTCGCCACTGATATCGTAACTAGATTGAAATAATTTATATCCTTTATAATCTAAAATATGATTCATAAATATTCTATAATCAAAGGTTTCTTCTTTTGTGATTACAGTAACCTCACTTGCATAAGAAGCTGCACTTTCTGAACCTGGATATTTCTCTAGTTGAAAATCTTTAAGTTTTACATGAAAAGGTGTTTCAATGGTTTTTGAACCGTATAACATTCTAAAATTTAAATTATCAACTGTAATTTCTTCTGAGTTTTGTGTATTGTATTTTCCACCTAATAATTCTACTCTCTCTGTTTTGTTATTTGTGGTGATATCTAAAACAATTACATCAAATTTTTGATCATCTTTTGGTCCACTAACCATTTTAAGAATTCCCTTTTCTGCGGGTCTAGGAATTACAAACTGCAAACCAGAAATATTATGAAGCGATAAATAATTGAAATTAGCTAACGAATCTTTGGTAACTTTTCCTTTGGCTTGATCTGCCATTCGTAACCAAGTTCCGTCTTCTTTAGAGTTTATTTTTAGCGCCCCGTCAACCGTTGTAAAATTAATAGTTGAGTTGTTCCCAGAATCAAACCCAACTAAAACATTATGGATGTTTTGTGTAGTCCCTTTTTTAATATAATGTTCGTGTCTTGTTCCGTCACTAGATTCTACAAAGAATAAATATTCTTCTCCGTTTTCATCTTCCACAAGTTTTTTTTCTGCCCACGGAATGTAGTCAACCAATTTAAAGTCGATTTTTTGTTCTTTAAAAGTTGATGAAAAGCTCCAATTATTTGTTCCCCAAGCAGATAAAAGCATTGGTTCGTGAATTGGATTTTTCTGTTGATTACTATCATCAATAATCACATTTAAATAGGTAGTTTCAGAAATAAATTTATTGGTAACTTCTCCTTCTTTGATTAACATTAAACCTTCATAACCAATGTAACGTGTAATTCCGGCGCCAATTAAAATAAATAAAAAAGCCACGTGGAATAAAAACACTGGCCATTTTTCTTTTTTCAATAATCGATATCTAAAAATGTTACCAAAAAAGTTGATCACAAAAAATATCATGATTGCTTCAAACCACCAAGTGTTGTAAACTAATGCTTTAGAGGTTTGTGTGCCGAAATCGTTTTCTATAAAAGTAGCTACACCCATTGCGGTTGCAAATAGGAAAAATAAAATAGCCATTAAACGTGTTGAGTAGAGAATATTGAGGATTTTTTTCATCTTTTTGTTAGATTGTAAAACGCCACAAATTTACGGATAAAAGCTTTAATAAACGATTGGATTTTGCTGTTTTTTAATGAATGGAAATGTTAAAATTCTAAATAAGATTTTTGAAAATTTGTGTAACGTTTCAAGTGGTTTTATCAATGAAAAAGAACAGTTTTAAATTTTAATGTTTTTTTTAATAATTATGTTTTTAATAAAAGTAAAAGCGGTTTAGATCTCTATCTAAACCGCTTTTTAAAATATAGGTTATTAAAAATAAATTTTCACACTCACTAAAAAATTTGTTGCACCCATTCAGTAATAACTTGATCCTTATTTAAATATATTAGAGTAACTCCAATTGTATCATAAATTCCATGTATTAAAACTAGTAGTAGTAAATTATTTCTGTTTTTATTAAAGATTAAAGAAATAACAAAAGACCATAAAAATACAGACACAACTCCAATAAGACCTTGGTAAGCATGAGATATTCCAAAATATAGCGAGGTTATAAATGCTGAGAATATCCATGCTTTATTATTGTTGCCAAATAATTCAGCTAAAGCCTTCATGTAATACCCACGAAATAATATCTCTTCTCCAAAAGCTGCAAATACCCACACGATAAGCATTAAAATAATATATCCAAGTAAATTTCCTCTAATGTCATCAATTGATGACAAATCATATTCTCCAAGCCACTCTATAAGTAAAGGATCTATTAAGAATGTAAAAACAATAAAAAGAATTATTGCCAATACTAAACTCTTTATAATAGTTTTACTATTGATTTTTTTGCCTATTCCAAATCTTGCCCAATCATATTTACTTCCTTTTAAAATTAGGAAAATAATACCAAGTCCAAAGAAAAAGGTGAAATTTCTATCTATAAACCCAAATAGTGGTGCAATTAACATTATTAAAATAACTGCATAGGGTTTGTTTAAATAATTGTATAATTTTGTTTTCATGTCTGTTGTTTTATTTATTGATTTTTAAGTTGTTTAAGGGTAGTTTTTTCCCTAAAAGATTCTTGCGTTCAAATATTCCGTTTTTCCATAAAAGCATTTCTCCCATTGTGCCACTTTTCATGTTGGCATCTATAACTATTACTTTTCCATCATAATGCATTTCTATTTGTCTATGTGTAGTGTGGCCAACAACAATGTTTGAAATTTTAAAATGCTTTAATAATTCGTTAATTTGTTTATTGGTAGCTAACTCTCCCTGAAAGTAACCTCTATAGTATATTGGGCCATTAGCTCTATGAAGAAAGTTGCCAAGACCATCACGCTTTTTAGGTAATTCACTTATTATTAGTTGTTTTTTAAATTCTTTGTTAATTTTTTTGATTGATAAATCTTTCTTTACTAAATCAGGGTGTAAGCCACCATGTGTGAAAAGAATACCATTTAGTTTAATTAATACTGGACGTGTTCGTAACCAATCACCAAGTACTGTTCCTGTATTAAAAAGAGTATTAAAAGGTACGCCTAGTGTTTTTGCTGTTTGAGTATATTTAGGGTGTACTGAACGTAAATTCCCGTTAAGCACCATAACATCATGATTTCCAAGTAAAACATGTAGTTTTCCTCCTTTTTTTGCTGCTTGTTTTTCTAAATCATATAAAAACCATAATACTTCAGTAACCTGCGGACCTCTATCAAACATGTCTCCTGCAACCACAAAATGTCCATTACCAAAGCTCCAAGCTCCTTGTTTGTCAATAACACCATTATTTTTTAACAGTTTTATAAATGTATCATATTGCCCGTGTATGTCACTAACAGCTCCAATTTTAAAATTTCCATTATAGGTTAGTTTTTTAACCTCTTTAGGTACTTTATTTGAAATGTTAGCCTTAAAGCCTTTGTATTCAATGTTTTTAGAGTCTTTTGAATTGATTTCTTTAGTGTATGTTTTCCCTTTATTTATCCAAACTGCTGTGTATCCATTCTTAGATCTAGTTACATATGGTCCATCGCTAACACCTTCAAAAGATATATTTAGAACTTCAAGAATTTCTTTAATATTCTCTTCTTTCGCTAAATCGATTGCAGAATAATTGTCTTTAATTTTTTTACTTGGGTCTGCACCATTGTCCATTAATAATTGTAATATTTCAGCATTTCTACTCTTAATTGCAAATACAATTGCTGATTGATGTTCTTTACTAATGAAATTTACATCTGCTTTATAAGTAATAAGTTCTTTGACTATAGTTGAGTTTTGATAAGCAACAGCATACATTAAAGGTGTTAAACCGTCTGTTACTAAATTTGGGTTTGCTCCATTTTTAAGTAAATACTTAGATATTTTATGTGTTCTGTCTTTTTTTATTGCTGTAAAAAGTAATGTAGCTCCTTTTCCATAAAGAGAATTTATTGCATTTCCTTTTGATAAAAAAGTTTTTACTGCGTCTAAATTTCCAAGGGCGATTTCTTGTTGAATATTAATGTTATCGCTATTTGATGATTTTGTATAACGCTTGCTTAAATGTTCTTTTGTTAACTCTCTAACCATATAAAGCGTAAATTTATTACCACTTACTGAGCTCCAAATGCCTTTTATTCCAGTTTTTGAAATTAAACCAGAAAAACTTCCTTGTGACTGAATGGTGAAACTAATTGCATTTTTGTTGATGGTTAATTTTTGCATAGGAATTGTTGCAACCCCTTTTGAAACTGGTCCCATATAACCATTAAGTTGTTCTTCTTTTGTTGTTTTGAAGCTCCATAATATTCCAACAGACTTTTGTTCGTTGATAACAATATTTCCTTCCCATTTCCCTTCAATATTGATGTTGTTATTCTTATTTAAACTTGTCTCCTGTGCAGAAGTGTTTAAGTTGAAGCTAAAGAGTGTTATAAGTAAACACAAAAACTTTATTTGTTTTGACATTTTTATAGGTTTTAAATGATTCATGATTTTTGTTTTATTAAAATATTTACAGCAAACATAAGTTCAATCTATTCTATATTAAAGGTTTAGGGATATATGTGTAATTAAGTGGGGCACAGAATTAGTATCTATATGTAAGGTGATTTTATCCCACTTAGGACTAATTTGATTGCACTTAATGGGCTGTTTGTCAACTTCTTTTTGTTATGAGGATAATTCAGCTTAATTTTACAGTATGATATTAAATTTAAATAAAAGAAGGCAGTCAATAATTATTTCGATAGCAATCTTAATAGCAGTAATTCCATTTGCAATTGCCTTTTTTGAACTGTTTACAACTGATAAAAAGTCAGTTGTGTTTTTAGATGGCTATCCTGCATCAATAGCTATCCTGGCTTTTTCTTATTATGCTGTGCTTATTATTTTAGGTATATTTTGGTTTACTAAACAAATAATTACTTTTTTTAAGCTTAAAAATGAAACCTCAAAAGCTGAGTTACTGCATTTAAAAAATCAAGTAAATCCACATTTCTTTTTTAATACATTAAATAACCTATATGGTTTGGTAGCTGTAAATCCAAAAAAAGCACAAGAGTTAATACTTAAACTATCTGATATGATGCGTTATAGTATTTATGAAGGAGAAAAGGAGGTTGTTTTACTTAAAGATGAAGTTGAATATTTAAAGAATTATATTGAACTTCATAAAATGCGTTATCATAAAGAAATTAGCATTGAGTTTAAAAACCAAATTGATGAGAATTATAAAGTAATGCCTTTGTTATTTATCATTCTTTTAGAAAATGCTTTTAAACACGGAGTAGAGAATTTAAGAAAAAATGCATTTGTGCATATAAATGTTTTTACATTTGAAAATAAGATTCAGTTCGACATAGAAAATAATTTTGATAGTTCTGAAATCAATAAAGAAGTCGGAATCGGATTAAAAAATTTAAAAAGAAGGTTAGAGTTAGTGTATTCTAATAAGCATAAGTTGACCATATCTGTAGAAGACAATATATATAAAGCAACATTAATCTTAAACAAGTTATGATTAAATATTTAATAATTGATGACGAGCATATTGCGCATGAAATTATAAAAGGTTATTGTGATTTATTACAAAATATGCAACTAGAAAAAAATTGCTACGATGGATTAGAAGCATTTGAGTATTTGAATAAAAATGATGTTGACCTGATTTTTTTAGATTTAAATATGCCTAAATTAAAAGGTTTTGATTTTCTTAAAACACTTAAGAATCCGCCAAAAGTAATTGTAACCACAGCTTATAAAGAATTTGCCTTAGAAGGTTATGAACTTAATATTTGTGATTATTTATTAAAACCATTTGGATTTGATCGTTTTCTAAAAGCAATAAATAAAACATTTTGTTCTACAACTCCTCAGCGCTCAGTTTTGTCACAAGAGAGTACTATTTCAAAACGTATTTTTTTAAGGAGTAATAAAAAATATATTCAAGTCGAAGTGGATACTATTTTGTTTATTGAAGCGTCTGGAAATTATACAAAAGTAATTTCAAAAACTGGAACAATTACCATTAGAGAAAAGTTATCTTCTGTATTGGAATTGTTGCCAAAAGAAAATTTTTTACAAGTTCATAAATCATTTGCAGTTGCTCCAATGCATATAAAAAGCATTGAAGGAAATAGGGTCTTTATTGAAGAAAATAGTATTCCTATTGGAAAGTTATATAAAACAAATGTTATTCAGTTGTTGAAGTAGTTTTTTAGTAAAAGTATGTGTTTTATCTTATTTAAAGCAGTAGAAAAAAATAAAAATCAATTAAAAAACGATGAACTTATTCTGCAACAGAATCAATTAAAATTGTGAGCATATCAATAGCGGCTTGGGCAATTTTTGTTCCAGGTCCAAAAACACCAACAGCACCAGCGTCAAATAAAAATTGATAATCTTGTGCTGGAATTACACCACCTACAATTACCATAATATCTTCACGTCCATATTTTTTTAGTTCAGCAATTACTTGCGGAACTAATGTTTTATGTCCTGCGGCTAAAGAAGAAATTCCTAAAATATGCACATCATTTTCTACGGCTTGTTTTACAGCTTCAGTTGGTGTTTGAAACAACGGACCAATATCAACATCAAAACCTAAATCTGCATAACCAGTAGCAACAACCTTTGCTCCTCTATCATGACCATCTTGCCCTAATTTAGCAATCATTATTCTTGGGCGTCTTCCTTCTAAATCAGCAAAATTATCTGCTAAATCAGATGCTTTTTTAAACAACTTGTCTTTTTTTATTTCTTTACTATACACTCCTGATATGGTTTTATGAACAGCTTTATGTCGTCCAAAAACAACTTCTAAAGCATCAGAAATTTCGCCTAGAGTAGCTCTGTTTCTTGCAGCTATAACTGCTAATGCTAATAAGTTTTCGTTTTCGGATTTAGCAGCTTCAGTCAAAGCTGCTAAAGATTCTTGAACTTTATCAGTATTTCTTTCAGCTTTTAGTTTGTTTAATCTTTCAATTTGAGAATTTCGTACCGCTTCATTATCAACCTCTAAAATATGTAAAGGGTCTTCTTCTTTTAATTGATATTTATTTACACCAACAATTACATCTTGACCGCTATCAATTTTTGCTTGCTTTTTGGCAGCAGCTTCTTCAATACGCATTTTCGGAATTCCTTTTTCAATGGCTTTTGTCATTCCGCCTAATTCTTCAACTTCTTTGATTAATTCCCATGCTTTGTTGGCAATATTTTCTGTTAATTGCTCAACATGATAACTTCCAGCCCAAGGATCAACCGTTTTTGTAATATTGGTTTCTTCTTGTAAATATATTTGTGTGTTTCTGGCAATTCTTGCAGAAAAATCTGTTGGCAAAGCAATAGCTTCATCCAACGCATTTGTGTGTAAACTTTGTGTTCCTCCAAAAGCAGCAGCCATTGCTTCAATGGTAGTCCTGGCAACATTATTAAACGGGTCTTGTTCTGTTAAGGACCAACCACTGGTTTGACAATGCGTTCTTAATGCTAGTGATTTTTGATTCTTCGGATTGAATTCTTGCACAATTTTTGCCCACAACATTCTTGCTGCTCGCATTTTTGCGATTTCCGTAAAATGATCCATTCCAATTGCCCAGAAAAATGATAAACGTGGCGCAAAAGTATCAATGTCCATTCCGGCTTCAATTCCTTTTTTGATGTATTCTAATCCATCTGCTAACGTATATGCCAACTCAATTTCTGCAGTTGCACCAGCTTCTTGCATGTGATAACCAGAAATAGAAATCGAATTAAATTTTGGCATATTATTGCTTGTATATTTAAATATATCAGCAATAATTTTCATGGAAGACGTTGGTGGATAAATATATGTATTACGCACCATGAATTCTTTTAAAATATCATTTTGTATCGTTCCAGAAAGTTTATCTGGAGAAACTCCTTGCTCATCTGCAGCAACAATATAAAAAGCTAAAATGGGTAAAACAGCTCCGTTCATGGTCATGGAAACCGACATTTTATCTAATGGTATTTTGTCAAATAAAATTTTCATGTCCTCAACAGAATCAATTGCTACACCGGCTTTACCTACATCGCCTTGCACACGTTCGTGATTAGAATCATAACCTCGGTGTGTGGCTAAATCAAATGCTACAGATAATCCTTTTTGGCCCGCTTTTAGATTTCTTCTGTAAAAAGCATTACTTTCTTCTGCTGTAGAAAAACCTGCATATTGCCTAATTGTCCATGGCCTTCTAACATACATTGTAGAATAAGGTCCACGTAAATTTGGTGCAATTCCTGCAACAAAATCTTCATGGAAAAAACCATCTTTGTCTTGTTTTTCTGACCCTTGTAAAGTAATATTTTGTAAGTTTTTTCTACTCATCTTTTAAGTCGTGGAGTTTCATTTTGTTATACATTTTTTCTCCTAAAGATTTAATTTTTTTATTAAGGTTGTTTATTTTAAAAGTAATTGAAAGCATATAAATGGAAACTATTAGCACTAAAAATATGCTAATGACAAGAATTATATTGTAATTACCTCCTGTAAATTTGTATAATTTACCTTCTATTAATGCTACAAGAGCAATTCCGAAACAAATAAAAACAATAATCGAATAAGGAATTTTCTTTTTTAACTTTGCCAATTCCTTTTTTAGATGGGTTTGTTTAATTTCGTACTTAATAACTAATTCTTCTTTTTCCTCCATGACCTTATTATTCTTTTTCTAAACGATACTTCTCATAAGCTTCAGAAAGACGTCTTCTAATAATCGGGGTGATTAGAGTTTTAATTGATTTTGTTTTTAGAAAAGGATAGATTTCTATATCACTTTTCATTTTGTCTTCTGGGTTAGGTTGTTTGTTTGTACCTAATAAAACAATCTTTTTTGAATCAAATTTTCCTTGCTCTTTATTTGCACTTTCAGTAATTTTTCGTTGAATTGTACCTTCTTTTAACTGCTTTAAAAATCCGCCAGACTTTTCAATGTCTTTAAAAATTTGCAGCGCGTTTTCTGCCAATTGATTGGTGATACTTTCTATATAATATGATCCATTTGCAAATGTATTTGCCTCTTTTAAGTAGCTTTCTTGTTGTAAAATTAATAATTGATTCCTAGAGATTCGTTCACCAAATTCATTTTTCTTGTGAAAAATACTATCATAAGAAAGGTTATTAATTGTGTTTGCACCACCTAAAATCCCACTCATACACTCAGATGTTGTACGTAACATGTTTACGTTGTAATCGTAAATAGTTTTATTTCTTTGTGTTGGTTGTGCAAAAATATGTGCTTCTGTATTTTCTGCACAATATTCTTTTAATAACGATTTCCAAAGAATTTTAAAGGCTTTTATTTTAGCAATTTCGAAAAAATAATTGCTTCCAATTGCAAAGTTGAAATGAAATTGACGTGCAGCTTCTATTCCAAAATGATTTAAATATTCGTTTGCATGTGATAAGGCATATGCTAATTGTTGCGTAATTGTTGCGCCTGCATTTTGATATAAAGTGGCGTCAACACCGATTGGATTATTGCAATTTGTTACAATTTTTTTAAATTCTAAATGATCAGTTTTTAGATTCGTAAACCAGTTTCCAGTTTGTGCTAAGTTATTGATGATATCAACTTGAAAGAAACAGTTTTCTGAATTGATATAATTAGAAATTTCTTCACAAAAATTTGCATCTAAAAAATGAAACCTAAAGTAAATTATTGTTTTGTTAAAATCGATATTTTTAACCAAAGTCTTATAATCAAACTTTTTGTTGGCTATAAATTCAAGAGCGTTTGCGCCTTTTTCTAAAGCATTTATTGCAATAAAATTTGCTATGTTCTGATCATCAATAAAAATTGATTGCGAAATATTAAATTTAAATTTAGCTTCATCAGAAATGCTGTTTTTTCGATCTTCTTTTGTGTAAAAAGGTTTTACAACAATATCTTCATCGGTTTTCCATAAAAGTGTTTCGTTATAATCGGCACCTTTTAAATCAACCTGAATTTTTTGTTTCCAAGCCGATGGTGAAGTAGTTTTAAATTGATTAAATAACGTTGATTTCATTCTTTTTCTATGGTGTCAAATTCAATAATATAAATATCTTCATTCTTCTTTTTCATTAGGTATTTTTCTCTTGCAAAACGTTCTATTCCTAAAGAATCTTGAATGTTTTTAATGTTTTTTTTATCGTCTTTAATCTTTTTTTTATAAGATTCAATAGCATTTTCTAGCTCATTAATCTCTTTATTGAACTCTTTGTGAACAAGATAAGAATTTTCATCAAAAAACAACATCCAAATGCAAAATGTAATTAAAATAATTACATATCTGTTGGTGAAAAATTTGACAAATCTGTTTTCTTTTATCTGTTTAAAAGTCATTATAGCTTATTACTTATTACAGTTCTAACTATATCTATAGCAACATTATTATGTCTGTCGTTAGGAATTATAATATCTGCAAAATTTTTTGTTGGTTCAATAAACTGTTGATGCATTGGTTTTAAGGTGTCTTGATATCTACTTAAAACTTCATTAATATCTCTTCCTCTTTCATTAATATCTCTTCGAACTCTTCTAATTAAGCGTTCATCTGCATCTGCATGTACAAAGATTTTAATATCAAAAAGATTTCTTAATTTTTCACTGTTAAAAATTAAAATCCCTTCTACAATAACTACTTTTCTAGGATGTGTTTTTACAACATCTTTAGTTCTGTTGTGTGTTACAAAAGAATAAATTGGTTGATCTATGGTTTTACCAGCTTTTAAATCTGTTAAATGCTGAATGATTAATTCGAAATCAATAGCTCTAGGGTGATCAAAGTTTATTTTTGTTCTTTCCTGGTAGCTTAAGTTATCTGTTGCTTTGTAGTAAGAATCTTGAGAAATAACACAAACTTCATCTGTTGGAAGTTCTTGAACAATTTTATTTACAACAGTGGTTTTTCCGCTTCCAGTTCCACCAGCAAGTCCAATGATAAGCATAATATAGTATTGTTTTATGGGTGATAATTATGAACAAATTTAATGAAAAATCGTTCAAATTTAAGTATAAAAAAAGTCCTTTCTTTTGAAAGGACTTTAAAGAGCCGATGAAGGGACTCGAACCCCCGACCTGCTGATTACAAATCAGCTGCTCTAGCCAGCTGAGCTACATCGGCTTTTTGCTTATTTTTAAGCGTGGCAAATATATTATGATTTCTGATATTGACAAACTTTTTTTTAATTTTTTTAAAATAAAAAATATTACTTTAAAAAAGGGTTTTGTTTTAAGGTTACTTTATGTGGTTTCAAATATCTTTTTAAAGGTTTTCTTGCTTTTGCTATGTTGAAAATATAATCATTTTAAGTGCGGTATCTATAGTTATAACAACAATTATAGTAAGTTCTTATTCAATTTTACTCTAATGTTGCGTGTGCCTACTTTTTCCTTTCTTTTGTTAAAGTGAAAGAAGATCTAAAGAAAACAGCTATGTTTACTGTTACTTAATTGATTATTTTATTTATAACAATTGATTTTAGCTTTTGAGACCATAAAATTGAATAATGACCTAAATTATCAAGCTCAATGATTTCACTTTGTCTAAAAGAATGGTTTACTTCTCTTGCGTCATCAATAGGTAATATTTTATCTGATTTTGAATGAACAATTACAGCTTTTTCTACATTTGAAAGCTTCTTGCAGTAATTAACCATGTTAAGATTTTCTATACTCTCATCAACATCAATCTCAATTTTAGATATTATTTTTTTTGTGATTTTGTGACTCAAGTGAAACTTTATAGCCATTTCATTTATTCGACTTTTAAAATTATTTGGAGTTGTAATCATAAGCCATAATTTTAAATCAATATCTGGATTTAACTTTAAAACTCTTGCAACATTAACACTTCCAAATGAATGACTAATGACTAAGTTAGGTCTGTCTTTTTTAAAACAAGAGGTTAAAATTTTTGAAAATTCAAACATATTAGTTTTTCCATTAGAGCTTTCTCCGTGTGATGGCGCATCAATTGATATAATTCTATAATTGGCTTCTAATAAAACAGGAATTAAAGCAGCAAAATTTCCTGTTTGCCCTTCCCAACCATGAACAAGATAAGCTATCTTATCATTTTTGTTGCCCCATTCATATTGCTTTAATGAAAACCCTTTATAGTTAATAATTGTGGTTGTTGCATTACTTAATACTTCACTTTCAGACTCACGTAATTTCCTTACTCTAGGATAAGACAGGTACTTATAAATTTTATTTGCTATTAAACTTGGAAATACATATTGAATATATCTAATCATTAATTTACTTTATTAAAATGCATTTTCATTCCTTCATGAGAGTCTATAAACCCTAATTTTTTATAAAAATTTAAGGCCTTAGACCTTTTTTTATCAGTTGTTAATTGTAACACATGAGCGTTTCTTTTTTTTGCTATTTTAATAGCCCATTCAAACATTTTGGTCCCCAAACCTGTTCCTCTCTGATCTTTGTGTATTCGTACAGCTTCAATTTGTGCTCTTATGCCTCCTTGATATGTTAAATACTGAATGAATGATAATTGCATTGTGCCTATAATTTTCAATGCATCATTTTCTACAACCAAAAGCTCTTGGTTATCATTACTATTAATATTTTCAAAAGCGTCATAATATTCTTTAGGAAGAGGGATTTGAAAATTTTCTCTGGTGCTTCCTAATTTATCGTCTGTAATCAATTTTACAATTGCGACTACATCTTTTTTTGTTGCTTTTCTGAATATCATGATACTTCTATTTATACATTAATTCTTGATTTTGTTATAAGTGTAAAGATCAGTAGCAAAAAAGCGATTCCAAAACCTAAAACGCCAATATTAACTCCTAAAAGTATTTTTTCGCTCCCATCTAAGTATTTCATAGAACCACCATAAGTGTCTTGAAGTACATAGGCTAGTAAGAATCCACCTGTAATAAGTAAACTTAAAATTGCACTGATTTTAGTGTTGCTTTTAACCCAAACCAGCCATAAGCATAAAATGCCAATGCTTGAGTTTGTAATAAGTTGCCAAACTTCATGAATCCTTACATGTGGCGTCCAATCTGGATTGAAAACATGAGTTGCATTTAATTCCAGAAAAGGAACTATAATTGCGTAAAGAATGATACTAAATGTGATGATTGATTTTTTCATTTTTTAATTCTTTTTGTATATTTTTTTTGTGGCCTTTTTTAGTTCAGCATTTGGTAAAAACTGATCAGTAATAGTTAAAATGGCATGTAAGTTATCACGCAATCTATCCAGCTTTATTTTTTCTGGACTCATAGACGTTTGTAACAAGTGAAGTGCCATATCGGCAAGGAGCAAACGTTGTTTTTCTAACCATTCATCATCCTGTTTGTTTGCAGGATGGTTTAAGTAACTAGTTTCAATTTTATTATGTAATTCCCAGCTTGTGTCTATTATTTTTTGTCTTTCTATTTTTGTCATTATTTCTATTTTATTTTTGAAACTCTATAAAAGATTATATATACAACCGTAATTTTATATTGTTAAGAGAATGCAGCTTTATGCCCATAATCTAAAAGGCAATAGATTCCAAAATATTAAAACAATTATCCATTGTAAGGTGAATATAATTCCGAAAGCATCGATTGAATAAGTTTTATTTTTAACTGTTCTTATAAATCCAAAAATCATTGCAATTGCAAAAAAACCAGTAACCACTGTTAACAAAATATTTGCTAATGATACATCACCTAAACTTAGAAAAGACTGATTTACAAGAAACGGAATTGGTAAAAAAAGCAGAATAATTGAAATAAAAGGAACAGTTAAAGCCTGTTTGCCTGAAAATAATTGCTTTTTAATCAAAAAATAAAAGCCTTTAATAAGGATGATTATTACACCTAAAAGACCAAGAGTTAAGTTTAGCCACATTAAAACTAGGTAAAGTGTACTTACTTTTTCGTAGGTTGCTAGACCATCACTAATATGCTGTTTGTTGTTTTTCTCATATAAAACATGAGAAACCCTAAGTCTATCTTGTTTTCTAAATAAGTTTTCACTAACTGGTAAAAGAGCATAAGTGTTGTTTTGAATTGATTTGACAATTAGCTCATTATCTATTTTAGATACTTGTATTGAATTAAAGAGTAAATCTAAATAAGCAAATTTTTCAAATCTAACTGGGTTTAGTCTATAAAACCCTTCGTAGACATCTATATCATTATCTAAACTAACATTTGATGTTGTTTTTGATTTTTTTTCGATTCCTAAATGTTCGATAAAGACTTTATTAAATTTTTGATAATCTGCTGTTTCACTATCCGTATTAAAGCTGATAAAAAATGCTTTCTTCTCTTCAGGAAACAGATAGAATGTTGCTCTAAATCCAAGAGTATTACCACGATGAAAGTAACCAATAACTCCATATCTATCTCTATAACTCAGTCCAAATTGATACCCAGAATTTAATCCTTCTTTATTAGACTCGATGGATACAGGTTTTCCCATTTGCCTCAATAACTCAGTTTTTATAAATGACTCTCCATTTATAATTCCATCACTCATTAAAAACTTTGCTAATAAAGCCATGTCATTTGCAGTAGTTGTGAATTGTCCAGCAGGTCGTAAATACATTGGGAGATTCTCTTGGGTTGTTCCATCATCAAAATGTCCCATTATTAAATTTGAATCTGCATCTTTTCCTTTTTGGCTTACAAATTGAAAAGTACTATTAGTCATCCCTAAAGGCTTCAAAAGTTTGGCATCTAAATAATCTTCATACGGCTCATGAGTCATTTTTTCAATAATTAAACCCAACATAGTGTATCCCATGTTCGAATATGAAAATCTTGAACCTGGCTTTGTACGAATTTTTAATACTGAAAGATCTTTAAGAAAGATTGACTCAAGAGGCGAAGTAGGAGATGGTTTTGTACTAAATATTTGCCAAAATCTGGCATCTTCTAATCCAGAAGTATGATTTAATAAATCTCTTACCGTAACAGGGTTTGTTATTTCCCAAGGATTATCGAAGACCATATTAGGTAAAATTTTATTCACTGGTGAGTCAATATCAATCTTACCTTGACTTGATAATCGAAGAATACCAGTAGCAATAAGCACTTTTGTTAATGAACCAACCTGAGCACTATTATTACTATTAATTAACTCTTTCGAATTAACATTTTTTAACCCTAGAGCTCCATTTACAATTATTTCATTATCAACAGTTGACCATACAGCACCTGTCAAATTTTCATCTACCAATACGCTTTTTAGCTTTTTTTCTAATAATTCTGACTTCTGTGCCAGGGCTATATTAGAAAAGAAGATGCTAAGAAGTAAGAAAAAATATTTAATCATTTTTATAGGTTTTTTTTGATAAAGATTAAAAATTTATGATAAAAGATTAGTGGAAATAAAAAGTAAACCTAAAGAATTTTTAATAATACTCTAAAATCCCTTTTCCTCATAATTATAAGAACTATTCTTTTCTGTTTTTATTAAAAAACTCCCATAAGATTTTATTCATAGAAATATCGTGTGTTGTTTTACCTAATGGATACCCTATATTAAAATCGTTTGATCCTGGCCAAGTATGTCCGCCGTTTATTACCTCAATCAATACAACACTTTTATTGCCTTTATAAGTATTAACAACTACTTCTGTTTCATCTTCAATTGTATTAATATTTTTAATACTTACATCAAGATTATTTTGATTGTGTTTAGCCCAATACTCAACTGTTTGTTGCGCTGATAAATATGCTGATTTTTTTCCTTTGGATTTTACAATAACATCAGCATCACCTTGAGCCAATAGTACAGCAACCTTTTCATTAGAATTGTGTCTTTGCTGCACCTGATTTGGCATTGGTGCACCAATTGCACCAATAGCAGCAAAAGTTTCTGGCATTTCAACAGCTAGCCGATACGTAAAAAAACCACCACGTGAAAGTCCTGTAGCGAAGATAGCCTTCTCATCTATGTTATGTTCTTTCTTTAATTGCCTTAAAATGGCTTTTACAAAACTTACATCATCCGAACCTTTGTCATAATCCATATCAAAGCCAACATTCCAGTCGCTTTCTATTCCTTGAGGATACACCACAATAAACCCATAGGTTTCTGCACTATCGTTCATTTGAGTATAGAACATTTGCTCTAAAGCACTCATGCCACCACCATGAAAATTAAATACAAGAGGTGTAGTTTTAGTTGAATCTAAAGATTTTGGAACGTAAGTTATAAAACTCCGTTTTTGGTCATTTACTTTAATTTGACTTTGTTGTGAAAAACATGTTACATTTATAAATAAAAATAGCATGATTGTAGAAAAAGTTTTCATTGTTTTAAATTTTACTCTTTTGT
>CAXICE010000004.1:0-21397 GCA_964022045.1 uncultured Polaribacter sp.
CATCTCCCTTTTAAGGAGAGGGTCCTGGGTTCGAGCCCCAGCCCGGTCACAAAAAGCTTCTCAATACGAGAAGCTTTTTATTTGAAATTTTGGTGAGATACTCAAGCGGCCAACGAGGGCGGACTGTAAATCCGCTGACTACGTCTTCGCAGGTTCGAATCCTGCTCTCACCACTTTTATAAAAAACAGTTTACTTTTAGTAAACTGTTTTTTTATTTCAAAAATAAACGTACTTTTGTTTAATAAAAAAAGATTTTAATTAAACAAAATGAAAAATATATTTATATTCACTGTATTTTTATTAAGTTCTCTTCAGTTGTTTTCGCAAGGAACAATAAAAGGAAAGGTAATAGATGGTAAAACTAGAGAAGCATTACCTTTTGTATCTGTTTTAATTTTAAACACGCAGAAAGGGGCAACAACAGATAATGAAGGTAATTTTTCTATTACAAACTCACCTTTAGGATATTTTAAGCTTCAGGCTTCTTTTGTTGGTTATAAAACCATTGTTACAGAAGACTATTTAGTTACAAATGATAAAGTGCCATTTATTACAATTGAACTTTTTGAAACTGCTTCAAAACTAGATGAAGTAGTAATAAAAACGAAACTATTTAAAAAGCCATTAACAAGCCCTTTGTCTCTTCAAACTTTAGGGATAGTAGAAATCGAAAAAAACCCCGGAGGAAATAGAGATATTTTAAAAGTAATACAATCTTTACCCGGAGTTGCATCAAACCCAGGATTTAGAAATGATATTATTATTAGAGGTGGAGCAACTTCAGAAAATAAGTTTTATGTAGATGGAATTGAAGTTCCTGTTATTAATCACTTTCAAACACAAGGAGCTACTGGCGGACCAGTTGGTTTAATTAATGCAGATTTAATTAGAAATGTAGATTTTTATACAAGTGCTTTTCCTGCAAATAGAGGTAATGCTTTGAGTTCTGTAATTGAGTTTACACAGAAAAGAGGAAATCCTACTTCTTTAAATGCAAGAACAACTTTAGGAACTTCTGATGCGGGTATTACTTTAGATGGTCCTTTAGGAAAGAATACAACCTTTATGGCTTCTGTACGTCAATCTTATTTACAGTTTTTGTTTAAGCTGCTTAAATTGCCTTTTTTGCCAACTTATACTGATTTTCAATTGAATTTAAATTCTAATATTTCAGATAATAATCAGCTTTCGTTTTTATTTATTGGAGCAATAGATGATTTTAATTTAAATGAAGAGGTAAATGACGATGTAACTGATGAAGAAACAATTAAAAGAAATAGATACTCGTTAAGTAATATTCCTGAACAAGATCAATGGAATTATACAGTTGGAGCAAGTTTAAAACATTATGCAGAAAACTCTAATCAACTATATACAATAAGTAGAAGTGTTTTAAATAATAGCGCAATTAAGTATTTTGATAATTCTGGTTTGCAAAACGATTTATTATTCGACTATAATTCTGTTGAGATAGAAAATAAATTTAGGTTTGAAAATAACACCAATGTAAATTCATTTCAAATAAATTTTGGAGCTGGATTAGAACAATCAAGTTATTCAAACTCAACATTTCAAAAACAAGCAAACTCACAAGGAAATAGTATTGCAGATTTTTCATCAGAATTTGACATGTTTAAATATGCTTTTTTTGGACAAGTTTCTAAAAATTATTTAGATGATAAATTAGGATTATCATTTGGTTTTAGATTGGATGGAAATAATTACAATGCATCTATGAAAAATGCGTTGAATCAATTTTCTCCAAGATTTTCAGCTACCTATAGTTTAACAGATAAATGGTCTATTAGTTCATCAATCGGAGTGTATTATCAATTGCCATCTTATACAACGCTTGGATTTAGAGATGCTTCTAGTGCTTTAGTAAATCAACAAAACTTAAAGTATATTAGATCAAATCATTTTGTTTCTGGTTTAGAGTTTAAACCAGATTCGAGCTCAAAAATCACATTAGAAGGGTTTTATAAATCATATAGTAATTACCCGTTTTCGATTAGGAACCAAATTAGTTTGGCTAATTTAGGTGCAGATTTTGGAGTAGTTGGTAATGAGGCTGTTACATCAACATCAAAAGGAAAAGCTTACGGATTTGAACTTTTAGCTCAGAAAAAATCATACGAAGGTTTGTACGGAATTTTATCTTACACATTTGTAAGAAGTGAATTTCAAGATGTTTTAAATAATTACATTCCGTCTTCTTGGGATAACGAACATTTACTAACAATTACGGCAGGTAAAAAGTTTAATAATAATTGGGAACTTGGAGCCAAATTTAGATTGGTTGGCGGAAAACCTTATACACCATACGATCTTGATGCATCTTCTTTAATTGCAAATTATGATGTAGAAAATAGAGGAGTTTTTGATTATAATCGATTAAATTCTGAAAGATTTGAAACCTATACACAATTAGATATTAGAGTTGATAAAACGTGGTATTGGAAAAAAATGTCATTAAATTTTTATGTTGATATTCAAAATGTTTTATCTAGTCAAGCTGATGCTCAGTCTGTTCTTTTACCTACTCTAGATGCAAATGGAAATAAAATTGTAGATGCAAATAATTCAAATAAATATGTTTTAGAAGAATTAGATAGAACCAATGGAAGTATTTTGCCAGGTTTTGGTTTTATTCTTGATTTTTAATCAAAAATAAAATGTTTGTACTTCGGTTAATTTTAATTTTTTTAATGATAAATAACAGTATGGTTTTTGATTTTAAGAAAGGAATTGATGTTTCTAATTGGGTTATTCTAGATGATGTTGTGATGGGAGGAAAGTCTTATGGAAATTTTTATTTAAATGAAAACGGACATGGAGAATTTTATGGGGATGTTTCTTTAGAAAACAATGGTGGTTTTTCTTCTGTTAGATATCGGTTTAATAAAGAAAATACAACAGCATTTTCTAAGTTTGTTATTCGCGTTAAAGGAGACGGAAAAGCATATCAATTTAGAGTAAAAAATAGCAGAAACGATTATCACTCTTATATTTACACCTTTCAAACTACCAAAGACTGGCAAACTATAGAAATTCCTTTCGCAGAAATGTATCCAGCATTTAGAGGGAGAAAATTAAATATAGAAAACTATCCGGGTGAAGAAATGCAAGAAATCGCTTTTCTAATCGGTAATAAAAAAAACGAAAGCTTTAAATTAGAAATAGATAAAATAGAAACACATTAAACATTTTCTTTTTGTATATTTCCGTAGTTATTAAAATGCGATTTAATGATTGAAGAAAATTTAAATAATGATGCTGCTGTAGAGCAATCTAAACAAGACGTTCAAAAAGAAGCTAAAGGTCTTTGGATAAGTATTAA
This sequence comes from uncultured Polaribacter sp., assembly GCA_964022045.1. GTDB lineage: Bacteria > Bacteroidota > Bacteroidia > Flavobacteriales > Flavobacteriaceae > Polaribacter. Next base: position 3,342 of record CAXICE010000004.1, read on the forward strand.
AAAATTCTTAGTTGAATTGTTAGATTTTAGGCATGATACTGATCATGAAGCAACAATTCAAGCGATAAAAACAGATATTCCATTTAAGGGAGCAACAGCTTGGATTTTAATTTTTGCTGTATTTATTGCATCTATCGGATTAAATGCAGACTCAACTGCAGTTGTAATTGGAGCCATGTTAATTTCGCCTTTAATGGGACCAATTTTAGGAATCGGAATGTCAATTGCGATCAATGATATTGATACCATGCGAAAATCTTTGGTGAACCTTTCAACAATGATTGTGTTAAGTTTGTTAACCGCTTTTTTGTTTTTTTATATTTTTCCTTTAAGTGAAGATAATTCAGAATTATTAGGACGTGTTCGCCCAGATATTAGAGATGTTTTGATTGCCTTTTTTGGCGGTTTAGCACTAATGGTAGCAAGAACAAAAAAAGGTACTGTAGCTTCGGTAATATTTGGTGTTGCAATAGCAACAGCTTTAATGCCTCCTTTATGTACTGCTGGCTATGGTTTAGCAATTGGTAATTTTTCTTACTTTTTAGGAGCCATGTATTTGTTTTTAATTAACACGATTTTTATTGCTCTAGCAACATTTTTAGTGTTAAAACTGTTAAGTTTTCCTATGTTGAAGTATGCTAATTCAGCCAAAAGAAAACGTATTGCACAATTAGCATCTGTATTGGCAATTGTCGTAATGATCCCTGCTGTTTTAACTTTTATTACAGTGTATAAAGAAAGTCAAATGAATAATCAAATTGCTGTTTTTATAAAAAAAGAGATTAAAGATAATCCATCTTACTCACTTATAGATTATGATAAAGATTTAGAAAAGAAAGTATTAGAGCTAAACTTTTTCAATGAAATGACAGAAGGGGAACAAAACTCTTTAAAGATTAGATTAAAAGATATTGATTATACCGCTTTAAAAGACTTTGTAATTAAAGTAAAAGGTAGTGATGTAAAAAGTTATCAGTTGATAACAACAGCATATCAAGATGCAAGAAAAGAAGTAGAAGATGGTAAAAAAATAATTGAAGGACTTCGAAAGGAAGTAGAAGATTTAAAAAACACAGTGGGTATATTAAATCAAACTATAGAAAGAAAAGCCGAAATTAATAATGAAAAAGCAATAGCATTTAGTAGAATAGCAAAAGAAGCAAAAATACGTTATTTAAATATCGAAAAAATTGGCTTTTCTAAAGTGCTTTCTTCAAGTGATTTTATAAAAATTGATACAATTCCGTTAGCAATTGTAAAATGGAATACTACAATAAAAGACAGTGTTGTTGATTTAAAAGAATTGGAGTTAAGAAAATGGATGCAAACTGAAATGAAACTCGACACTTTATTTATTAAAAGAGAAAATTGATATAAAAAAAGCATCCAAATTTGGACGCTTTTTTTTATGTATTCTTTGTTAAAGAGTTATTCTTTATAAATTCTAACTTCTACATTTTGATTGAATAAATATACCTTTTTGTTCGTTGTATTTAAACATTCAATTCGTGTTCTTCTTTTATTTCCTCGTTGATAAATCGTTTTTTTGAACACAAAAAAATCTCCATAAGGAACTTCAAAGATGTAATTTTTTCCAACCTCTTTACTATATTCTTTAAACGCTAAAGACAAATTTACATCGGCATCTGTGCTTGCCTTCGGGTTTTTTAAATAATTAGCTAAAATGGGTAATATATGCTTCGGGTAAATTTCTGGCTGTAAAAACGGCAACATTAAATGTTGAAAAATGGTTTTCCATTCTTTGCCGTGTGGTTGCACTCTTCCAAATTTTTGATAGGTTACATGATGTGCAATTTCATGAATCAACGTTAATAAAAACTGATATTTGTTTAAATTATTATTGATGGTAATTTGAAACCTTCCGTCTGGTAATTTTCTAAAATCACCATGCTTTGTTTGTCGTTGATTTACAATCTTTAATGTAAAATGATGCTGCTCAATTAAATATTGAACAATCGGAGTTGCTTTTTCTGGAATGTATGTTTGATAACTGTTTATCAAAAGTAAATTATGGATTTGTACTAGAAACTTGTAACACTTTTCCGTTGTAATATTTGTTTCCTGTTAACGAAAAATCAAAAATATAATTTGCCATTTCTTTGGCTGATGTTGGTGCTTGGTAACCCGGAAAAGCTTCTTCTAACATTTCTGTTTGTACCGCGCCAAGCGCCAAAACATTAAATGCAATTTGTTGCTCTTTGTATTCTTCTGCTAATAATTCTGACAACGTAATTACAGCGCCTTTTGATGAGCTATAAGCTGCTAAACCAGGGAATTTTAAACTTCCTTGAATTCCGCCCATACTACTAATTGTAACCACATGACTTCCTTTTTGTAAAAACGGAATCATTTTTTTTGTTAATTCTGCAACCGAAAAAACATTTACTTTATAAACATTTAAAAAATCATCAGAAGACAATTCTGTAAAAGGTTTGTTTACTAAACTACCAGCATTATGGATTAAAATATCCACTTTTTTCCAAGTTGATGTCACAAAATCAGTAACTTTTTCTAGACTTTTTTCGTTAGAAATATCAACAGATAAAGCAGTGATATTTTTGTTTTTTAATTTATTTATTGGTTCAATATTTCTAGAAATTGCCAATACATTATGATTTTTATTTGCGAATAATTGCGCTAATTCAAAACCAATTCCTCTACTTGTTCCGGTAATAATGATGTTTTTCATCTTTTTTGGTATTCTTTTTGGAAGCTTAAAATTAAAGAAGGCAATCTACTCAATTTTTAATACATTTATAATATCTAAAAACAAGAATCATGAAAAAAATAGTAGCATCAATAATTCTAATTTTATCAGTAACATTTGTGTCGGCTCAAAAAACATATATTCTATGTGGAAAATTGGTTGATACAAAATCAGGGAAGATTGAAAAGAAAAAAACAATTCTTGTTGAAGGAAATAAAATCATTAAAATTTATAATGGATATATTCAGCCAAAAGATAGAACTTCAAAAGTGATCAATTTAAAAGATAAAGTTGTAATGCCTGGTTTAATAGATATGCATGTGCATTTCGAAATGGAAACAAGTCCAGCAAGATATATTGAACGTTTCACAGAAAATGACGCAGACAAAGCGTATAATTCTGTTAACTATGCCAATGTTACTTTAAGAGCAGGTTTTACAACTGTTAGAGATTTAGGAGGAAGTGGCGTGAATGTATCATTAAGAAATGCAATTAATGCTGGTAAAATAGTTGGCCCTAGAATCTTTACTTCAGAGAAATCATTAGCAACAACAGGCGGTCATGCAGATCCAACAAATGGAATGAGTAAGAAATTAATGGGGAATCCTGGACCAAAAGAAGGCGTTGTAAATTCAGTTGAAGATGCTAGAAAAGCAGTAAGACAACGATACAAAAATGGTGCAGATATGATTAAAATTACTGCAACTGGAGGTGTGTTAAGTGTTGCTAAAAATGGACAAAATCCACAATTTACACTAGATGAGATTAAAGCTATTTGCGAAACGGCTAAAGATTACGGAATGCATGTTGCAGCTCATGCTCATGGAGATGAAGGAATGCAAAGAGCTATTTTAGGAGGGGTTAAAACTATTGAGCATGGAACTTTAATGAGTTTAGAAACGATGAAACTTATGGTTAAACATGATGCGTATTTAGTGCCAACTATTACTGCTGGTAAAGAAGTAAGTGAAAAAGCAAGAATTAAAGGATATTATCCTGCTATTATTGTGCCTAAAGCGTTAAATATTGGTCCAAAAATTCAAGGAACTTTTGGTAAAGCTTATAGAAACGGTGTTGGAATTGCATTTGGAACTGATGCCGGAGTTTTTAAGCATGGAAGTAATGCAAAAGAGTTTGGTTATATGGTAGAAGCAGGAATGCCTGCAATGAAAACTATTCAATCTGCTACAATTACCAATGCAAAAATCTTAAAAATGGAAACTGAGATTGGTCAGATTCAAAAAGGTTTTTTTGCTGATATTATTGCAGTAAACGATGATCCAACAAAAAATATTAAAACAATGGAAAACGTTGTTTTTGTAATGAAAGAAGGAAAGGTTTATAAAAATTAATCATTTTTTTACTGAAAAGTAACGTGTTGATATGCACCAATATCTGGATTTACAGTTCTATCAATTCCTAAAATATCTAAAGGAATTGTTTGCGAAATATTTTTCAAAGCATTGTTAATTCCGCTGTTGTTTTGTCCAATATTGTATTGATTGGTAAACGGATCTTTAAAATGAACTGTTCCGTTTATAATATTGTTGAGGTAATGAGAAGTATCATCAAAATTTAACGCTGCATTGTTTGTGAAAGCGGCATCAATATCATTAAATTTTATCATGTTATGCTGAATCGAATAATTAAATAAACTTCCATCAACTTTATCTAATATAAATTCAATATCGTTATTACCGTCAATAATACAATTGATAAAATTTGCAGCATGTAAATTTCTCGTTTCAATTACTTCTTGATTATTAGCATCGTTATACGTAAAGAAATTATTGACCAAAACGGTTGGTAGTTGACGCGTTCCTTTGGTCCAATAATTTGCAAAAGTAGAATGTGTAAAATTATACGTTCCGCCAATAGTAAGCGCTAAAGAAGATTGACCAGTGTTTCCAATCACTAAATTTTCTCCCGAAATATTGGTTTCTCTTCCTAGGATTCCGTAGTTGGAATTGTTGTAGATTTCTGTGTTTTTTATGGTTAAAGTTGGTGCATTTGATCCTAAAGAATCAACTAAAACACCGATAATTCCGTTTCTAATAATAGCATGATTAATTTCGTTTTCTTTACTTCCAGCACGCATCCAAATTGTTCCCCATTGACCAGGAACATCATTAAAGCGATGTTCTAATCTGTCGCCTTCAAAAATTACTTTGTTATTGATGGTTCCGTTTACTTTTATGCTTGCTTTATTGTCTACAATGATTCCAGAGTCGTTATGAAAATACAATTTTGCACCAGCTTCAATCGTTACAGTTTTATTTGCAGGAATTGCTGCATAACCATAAATCACATAAGGTTTTGTGTTGGTAAATGTGAGTTCTGAATCTGTTAAAAATCGACCTTTAATTGTAGTTGGTTTTCCATCCAAAGTCAACGAATCAATTTTCATTGAAATTGGATTTTTACCTGGGTAAATAAATGTGGCATCTTGAACAAGTGTTACCAGATCGACTTCTTGTTGATTGTTTCCAGTATCAAAAATAATTTTATCAGTGTAAATTGGATCTGTAACAGAAGTGTAATCAATGGTGGTTTCTACAAAAACAAAAATGCTGTCTTTGGCAAGAATATCTATATTTTGAAAACTTTCTGCGGCAATTCCGTCAACACTAATTCTGTAATTAGAAGTATTTCCGTTTTCTAAACTAATAGACGGAATTGTAATAGCATCGCTACTTTTGTTGTATACTTTAAGATTATAAGTGCTAGAGCCAACGTTTGTAAAAACCGTGTCTAAAAAAACGGTGTCTTTAGAAAAAGTGAGTTCGCCAAAACTAGGAATTGTACTGAAATCTTTTCTGCAAGAACTCACAGCAACTAAAACGATACAAATTAATAAGGCGAAAAGTTTTCTCATGAATTGCAATTGACATTTTTAAATCGATTAAAAATATAACTTTTAATTGATTTAAATATTGTTATTTTTTTACCAATTCAATTTCAAAAAGTTTACCCCAATGTTTTCCGGTAACAAAAATTCTTCCTGTTTTTTTGTCAAAAGCAATTCCGTTTAAAACTTCATCTTGGTCGGTTAGTTTTTGAGTTTTCTCGATTTCTTTTTTCAATCCAGATAAATTTGCAACACCTTCAACAATTCCGGTTTTAGCATCAATAATAACAATTGAGTTTTGCTGCCATTTGTTGGCGTAAATTTTACCGTTAATGTATTCAATTTCGTTTAGTTCTTTTAACGAATATTTGTTGGTGTAAATCTGAATCGATTTTAATTCCTTTTGTGTTGCTGGATCTAAAAACCAAATTTTATGTGTTCCGTCAGATTTTATCAAATGAGTTCCGTTGTTTGTTAATCCCCAACCTTCTTGACTCCAGGTATAGCTAAACTCTTTTTTTTGTTTAAATGTTTCTAAATCATACACAAAACCTTTTCTAGCTTTCCACGTCAACCAAAATATTTCATCATTAAAAATGGTCATTCCTTCACCAAAATATTTTTCGTCTAATTTACTTTCTTGTAAAACTTTACCAGTTTTTAATGCTACTTTTCTTAATACAGATTTACCTAATTGACCAGTAGTTTCGTATAAAAATCCGTTGTAAAATTCCAACCCTTGCGTGTAGGCAGTTTTATCATGTGGATACGTATTGATTAACTTATATCCATAAATTGCTGGTTCTATATTTGATAAAACTTCAATAGAATTATTTACTTTTTTAGTTTTCTCAGGATAAAAAGCCAATGCAGTCACTGTGAATTTTCCAACGCCTAATTTTTTAGTGTCAAATTTTATAGAATTTCCTGTTGAAGCAATTCTTTTTCCGTTTACAAAAAAGTGAATAGAATCTATCGGTTTGTTATTAATTTCTGTTAAAGTTGCTGTAGCTTCTTGATTGATTACTAGTTTTTTAGTAGTAGTTAGCTTAAATTTGTAAGCATCATTACAAGAAGTAAACGCAATTAAAGAGATTGCTAAAAGAGAAATATATTTTGACAAACGCATAGTAAAGTAATTTTACACAAATAAAATAAATTATTTCTTTGTAATCTTAAAAATATCGTTAAATTTGCACCCTCAAATAACTTATGTTCGTTATTTAAGACTAAGAGTAAGAATTTACCAGCTTAACTCTTTTATAAACAAATTATTAAAAGATTATAAAAGTAATAGTAAGATGAAAAAAGGTATACACCCAGAAAATTATAGAATGGTAGCATTTAAAGATATGTCTAACGGAGATGTGTTTTTAACTAAATCTACTGCTGATACAAAAGAAAGTTTAGATGTTGATGGTGTTGAGTATCCATTAATCAAATTAGAGATTTCTAGAACATCTCACCCGTTTTATACTGGTAAATCTAAATTAATTGATGCTGCAGGACGTATCGATAAATTCAAAAACAAATACGCAAAATTCAAGAAATAAGTTTCTTAGAGTTTTAACCATATATAAAGCCTCGACATTGTCGAGGCTTTTTTGTTTCATTATTATTGTTTAATCCCAAATCCCCAATTGATACTGGTAATTTTCCATTCTCCATTTGCTTTATGAAGAATCATTAATTTGTATTCTGGGAGTTTAACTTTGAATTGATCTAAACGCAAACGGGCTAAAGCAACTTTGTCATAAATCTCAATACTCAACAATTCTTCTTTGTAGTTTTTGTCTGAATCATTAGAATTCAATCTAAAAACACTTTCTGCGTATTCGCCTTTTCTATTTACATATCGGTACGCACCTTTTTCATGCATAGACATTTTTTTATGTTTAATACTTCCAGTATGATCACCAATATAAAAGTTTTCAATTGTTTTTATGATGGCTTTTCTGTCAGTAAAATCTGTGTTTTTTTCTTTGTTTTGAGCAGATATCGAAACAAGAATAAATAGTGATAAAAATAAAGTAAGTGTTTTTCTCATGATTAAAATTATAAGTTGTTTTAGTGTATGATAGTTTAAACGTTCTTATTAGTTAAAATTGTATAATCATTTATGTTAAAAAAAGCCTCAAGAATATTGAGGCTTTTTGAATTGAAATTGTTTTTATTTAATGGGTTGTGTCGAATTTGTTATTATTTATAATTCAATTAAATACACATTACTACTTTGATAATAAATAGAAGAAAGCCTTATTTTTTCTGTTTAATATTCCAATCAATATCAAATCTTTCTTTCAAATAAACACTCAAAGGGCCTAACCCTATTTGTGCTCTTCTTTTGTCTACATATTTAGCATTCAAAATTGGGTGAGGTACACGTTTCGAGTTTTTGAATTTCCATTGTGTTCCATAAAGCTGTTCTTTGCCTTCTTCAACCAACAATCGATCTCTCATTTTGGCATATCGTAATGGTTGCGCTTCACCTTCTTTAAAAGCTTTCTCTAACATAGGAAAGTATTTAAATCTAATCTTATAGTTTGTGTGATTAATGATAAGAGCTGCTCCAGCAGCGGCATATTCAGTAACCTGTGAAGCTGTTGGCCAACCATTTTTATCTAGAAGCTCTATGAGTTTTTTAATGTTTTCTTTATGATTTTTTTCTTCCATCGCAAGAACAGGATAGATAGCGGCAGTGCTAAAATAACCTCCATTTTGCATGTATTTTTTTCGTTCTATATTTCCTGCATACATAAAACCTTGATCTTTGATAATCATTTTAAACAATTCTCGAGCAAAAGCTTTATTTTTAATAGCTTTATTTTTAGCTTCATATTTTCTTAACTGAGAATCTTCAATTTTTTTCCACCTTTGATCTTCAATAAGACTTAAAAAAGCGGGATCATAAAGCACTTTTAAAGTTGAATCATTTTTTAGTGCATGATTCAAATAAACAAATGAAGAATCTCTTGCTTGAGAAGTCCATAAAAGGGCATAAGTTGAAGCCATTTTATAATGTGTCTCTGTTGATGAGTTTTCTGTTAAGGCCGCATAGTACTTTTGCAACGCGGGCATAAGCAAACCTATATTTTTTAAACTGTCTGCCTGTCGAGTATAATTTTGACCATAACTAGTTCCGAATATTGCAATGAATAAGCTGCAAATAAATATTTTTTTCATAATTATTAAATTTTATTTTAAACAGCTAATGTATGGTGTAAGGTGTTTTGTGCTTAAAAAATTAGATAGATAACTAATTTATTGAGGGATTTGACAGTTTTTACAAAAAAAACCGCTCAGATACTGAAGTAAATTCAGCATAAAAGCGGTTTTAACTTTTAAACAAATAAACGCATCAACAATAACACGTTTATATATTGTTTTCTACATATAATCTTCAATTGGATTACAAGAACAAATTAAGTTTCTATCCCCAAATGCATCATCAACACGTCTTACAGAAGGCCAAAATTTATTATCAGCAATATACTCTAAAGGAAATGCAGCTTGCTTTCTAGAATATGGGAAATCCCATTCATCTGCCGTTAACATTTCTTGCGTATGCGGTGCATTTTTTAGCGGATTGTTAGCGTCTTCTTTTGTAGCAACTTCAATTTCTTTTCGAATAGAAATCATTGCATCACAAAAACGATCTAACTCAGCTTTGCTTTCAGATTCTGTTGGCTCCACCATTAAAGTTCCTGCAACAGGAAACGAAACTGTTGGCGCGTGAAATCCATAATCCATCAATCGTTTAGCAATATCAACCACTTCAATTCCGTGTTGTTTAAAACTTCTACAATCTAAAATCATTTCGTGCGCTGCTCTGTTCATTTCTCCAGTGTATAGCGTTTCGTAATGTCCGTTGAAACGCTCTTTCATGTAGTTTGCGTTTAAGATGGCATTCTTTGTAGAATCTGTCAGTCCTTTTGCCCCCAACATGGTAATATATCCGTAAGAAATTAAACAAGCCAAAGCAGAACCCCAAGGCGCTGCAGAAATTGCTGTAATTGCATTTTCTCCGCCAGTTTCTACAATAGGATTTGTTGGTAAAAACGGAACTAACTGTGGAGCAACACAAATTGGTCCAACTCCAGGTCCGCCACCACCATGTGGAATTGCGAATGTTTTATGTAAATTTAAATGACAAACATCTGCACCAATTGTTGCCGGATTTGTCAATCCAACTTGCGCATTCATATTGGCACCGTCCATGTAAACTTGTCCGCCGTTGTCATGAATAATTTGTGTAATTTCCATAATGGCTTTTTCGTAAACTCCGTGAGTAGAAGGATAGGTAACCATTAAAGCAGATAAATTATCTTTGTGTAAAATTGCTTTTTCGCGTAAATCTTCTACATCAATATTTCCTTTTTCATCGGTTTTAGTAACCACAACTTTCATTCCGGCCATTACTGCTGACGCAGGATTTGTTCCGTGTGCAGAAGCAGGAATTAAACAAATATTTCTGTGATGATCTCCATTAGATTGATGATATGCTCTAATGGTCATCAAACCAGCAAATTCTCCTTGTGCACCAGAATTTGGTTGTAAAGAAGTACCGGCAAAACCAGTAATAATATTTAATTGATGTTCTAATCCTTTTAAAACTTCTTGATAACCTTCTGCTTGATTCATCGGAACAAAAGGGTGAATATTTCCCCATTGTGGATTGCTCAAAGGCAACATTTCTGAAGCAGCATTTAATTTCATTGTACAAGATCCTAAAGAAATCATAGAATGATTTAAGGCTAAATCTTTACGCTCTAATTTTTTGATATAACGCATCATATCAGTTTCTGAACGATAAGTGTTAAATACTTCGTTGTCTAAAAAGGATGTGTTTCTTAAAACGTTTTCTTGAATTGTAATTGAAGAAGAAAGTTCTGTAATTGAAGAATTATTTAAGCTAAAGGCTTTTGTAAAACAAGCAACAATTTCATTAATTTCTTTTAAAGAAACCGTTTCGTTTACAGAAATTGAAACCGTATTGTCATCAATATAATTAAAGTTGATTCCGTTTGCTTCAGCAGTTTCTTTTAATTTTTTAGCATCCACTTTTACAGTGATGGTGTCAAAAAATGATGAATTTGTTTGCTCAAATCCTAAATCAGATAAAGCATTTGATAATGTAACTGTTGTATTATGAACGCGATCAGCAATATATTTTAATCCATCTTTTCCATGATAAACTGCATACATTCCTGCCATTACAGCTAATAAAACTTGCGCTGTACAAATGTTAGAAGTTGCTTTTTCTCTTTTAATATGTTGCTCACGAGTTTGCAATGCCATACGTAAAGCACGTCCGCCATCAACATCTTTAGTAACTCCAATAATTCTTCCAGGAATACTTCTTTTATAAGCTTCTTTAGTTGCAAAATATCCAGCATGAGGACCACCATAACCTAACGGAATTCCGAAACGTTGTGTAGTTCCAACAACAACATCAACTCCAAATTCTGCGGGTGCTTTTAATTTTACCAATGATAAAATATCAGCAGCAACGGCAACTTTTATATTGTTTTCATTTGCTTTTGAAACAAAATCTGTATAATCATAAACTTGTCCGTGTTTTCCAGGATATTGTAAAATGGCTCCGAAAAATTCTTCAGAAAAATCAAATTCTTCATGATTTCCAATTACTAATTCAATTCCGATTGGCGTAGAACGCGTTTGTAATACCGATAAAGTTTGAGGTAAAATTTCTTCAGAAACAAAAAACTTATTTACACCTGCTTTTTTCTGAGATCTTTCTCTAACACTAAATAATAACGCCATTGCTTCTGCAGCGGCAGTTCCTTCATCTAACAAAGAGGCATTTGCTAATTCCATTCCAGTTAAATCACAAACCATGGTTTGGTAATTTAATAACGCTTCTAAACGTCCTTGTGCAATTTCTGCTTGATACGGCGTGTACGCTGTGTACCAACCCGGATTTTCTAAAATATTTCGTTGAATAACACTTGGCACAATTGCTTCGTGATATCCTAAGCCGATATAACTTTTAAAGACTTTATTTTTTGCACCTAACTCGTTTATATGATTTAAATACTCATATTCGCTCATTGCTGGCGCTAAATCTAAATCGCCTTTTAAACGAATATCATCAGGAATTGTTTCAAAAATTAGTTGCTCTAAACTATCTGCTTTAATTGCCGATAACATTTCTTTTTGTTCAGCCGCATTTGGACCAATATGTCTAATTTGAAATGAATTAGTGTTCATTGTTTAGTTGTTTTATGTTGGATTTTGAGCATCAAAAGTAATTAAAATTCGAGAATATTTTACACTTCAAATTAATTTAAAACAACATTTTATGAACCAATTAACAAGGTTGTTAACAGAAATGTTATTTTTGTGTGATGACTTTTCTGAAAAAGCTTTTCGATTTTTATCTTAATGCTAGCATCCATGTTGCTTTAGCGGTGTTTTCTTTTGTGAAAATTACCGAGCTTTATTATGGATTAGAACACAACGGAAATTTAAATTATTTCATTTTTTTTGCTACAATTACGGGATATAATTTTGTAAAGTATTTCGGAATTGCGAAATTTCATCATAGAAGTTTAACAAACGACTTAAAAATCATTCAGGTTTTTTCTTTTCTCTGCTTTTTATTGATGTGTTTTTACGGATTTCAATTATCGATAAAAACAATATTTCTTTTAGCAGGTTTTGGTTTGCTAACCATTTTATATGCGGTTCCTTTTTTAAGCGGATTTCAAAAAAACTTACGAAATATAAGTTACTTAAAAATTGTAGTTGTTGCTTTGGTTTGGGCTGGAGTTACGGTTTTAATTCCTGTTTTTGATTCGTTTGATATTGTCGATTATCAAAAAATAACATTCCTTTTTTTACAACGATTTTTATTGGTTTGCGCCTTAATTTTACCGTTCGATATTAGAGATATTAAATACGATGTAATTTCATTACAAACCATTCCGAGAAAAATTGGAATTCAGAATACAAAAAAACTAGGTTTTGTTCTGTTGATTTTTGCTTTAGTAATTGAATTTTTAATTTCTTCGGATGAAATTTCTAAAAATATTTTCTTAGCATTTTCATTAATAATCATGTTTTTTTTAATGCGTGCAAAAGAAAATCAATCGAGTTATTATAGCTCTTTTTGGGTAGAATCGCTGCCAATTTTTTGGTGGATAACATTAGTGTTTTTTATATAAAAAATAATGAAAAGAAATTACGTTTTCGATTTTGACAGCACGCTTACAAGAGTAGAAGCGTTGGATGTTTTAGCAGAAATAACCTTAGAAAAAAATCCACAAAAAGAAGCAATTATTCAGGAGATAATAGATATCACTAATTTGGGAATTGATGGAGAAATCTCGTTTACAGAATCTTTAGAAAAACGCATTAAATTATTACAAGCTCATAAATCTGATTTGCCAAAATTGGTAAAAGAATTGCGTAAAAAAGTTTCGTTATCAATCGAAAGAAATACAGCCTTTTTTGAAAAATATGCCAAAGATATTTATGTGATTTCTGCCGGATTTAAAGAATTCATTATTCCGATTGTAGCCAAATATAATATTCCTGCAAATAGAGTGTATGCCAATACGTTTGAGTTTGATGAAAACGATGCGATTGTTGGATTTGATAAAGAAAATCCGCTTTCTAAACACAACGGAAAAATACAATGTTTACGCGATTTAAAACTGAAAGGAGAAATACAAGTTATTGGTGATGGTTATAGCGATTACGTTACGAGAGAAGCCGGAATTGCACACAAATTTTTTGCGTACACAGAAAATGTTTCTAGAGATAAAACCACTGAAAATGCCGATTTTATTGCCCCAAATTTAGACGAGTTTTTATTTGTAAATAAATTGCCAAGAAGTATTTCGTATCCTAAAAACCGAATTCATATTTTATTGTTTGATGATGTTGATGTAGAAGTCACAACACAATTTTCTGACGAAGGATTTTCTGTTGAAACTATTTCTAAAAATAGTTCTAAAGAAGTGATTTTAGAGAAATTAAAAAACGTTCATGTAATCGGAATTAACTCATCAGAAATCACAAACACGATGCTCCTTTCTGCTGATAAATTGTTAGCAATTGGAGATTTCAATAATGAGAAAAATAAGATTAACTCAGTACTTTGTAAGGGAAAAGGAATTGCAGTTTTTAAATTGAAAAAATCAATCAAAAAAACGACAAAATCAATCTTGAATTTTATTAATTCAGGAGATACAATTGGCGCTGTTGATTTTCCAAACATTAAATTACCCGCGTATCAAAATACACATCGATTTTTGCATATTCATCAAAATAAACCAGGTGTAATGGCAGAAGTCAACAAGATTTTAGCAAAGTCTAAAAGTAATATTACGGCGCAATATTTATCAACCGATGCAACAATTGGGTATGTAATGACTGATATTGACAAAGCATATAATCCAACGTTAATTAAAAAATTAAAAAGCGTTGACGGAACGATAAAGTTTAGAGTTTTGTATTAAGCGAGAAGCATGATGAATTCAACAGGTATTTAGACCTGTTTTTACACAACGTATTGCTAATAATTAATAAACTGTTCTTTTATATGATTTATTTTACATAAATTAGACGAAGCAAAGGAATCTATGCTTTGCTAAAAATTGCAATACTAATTTAAAAGTAAAAAAAATGAAAAAGATTAAACAAGTCCTAGCGCTAGCTATGGTGTTAACTGTAACAATGCTATTATCTAATTGTCAAAATACTGATTTCGAAGAAATAGTACAAGAAGAACAATTTCTTGGAAAGAAAAAACCATCAAAATTTATTTACTACAAAGGTTTAAAAGTAAAAAAGCGGTTTTTAGCTTCTGAAGAAGAGTTATAGATTAAAAAGGTAAGAAAGAATTAAAGAAGTTATATAATAAGTTAAGAAAAGAAGCTAAGAAAAAAACTAAATCTACTGGCAAAATTGCTAAAATAGATATAGATATTGATGATGAAACATTAGATGATATTGAATTACCAACTCCAGAAATGTTAGTGGAAGCTGCAAAGGTGGTTTTAAATCAATTTCCATATGAAGAGATTGAAGGATATGCAGTAATTTATAGACCAGGTAAAGAATTTGTTGATGAAGAGATGATAAGAGACGATTTTTCTAGTTTGTCTGATTCTGAGATTGTAGCTAATGAAAATATAATAAATGATTACTATTCTGATAATTTAGATTATATGGTGTTAGATGAAATAGCGAATAATCCAGGGGTTTACGATGCAATTGGGGCTCAAAACCAAAGATTAGGAAAAAACGCTGTAAATCTTATGCCTGCATGGAGAGTTAGTTGTATTTTATCCTCTGCATTAGCTGATGGATATGGATTGGTACGTCCGGCTATTTCTTATGGTCTTGCTTCTTGGTATGCTGAAAAATCATTAGTAGATTCTGATGATTCTTATTTTAAGTCATTACCTCGTGATGATTCTAGGAGAGATGCTTATAGACATATGTTGTGGAATTCTTTGTTAGCTCAATACTATTTTACAATATCTTCTAAATCCAGACGTCTAAGCTTTGCAGAACTGATAGCAAATGCAAATGAATCAAGTATATGTGGTTCTACCAATAATATTGACACTAGAGAAATGGACTTTCATAATAACGTAATTGGAAGAAAGATTTGGAGTGATAATACAGGTTATAGAACCATTTTTGGAGCTACAATAGGATTGAATAGAACTAGTACTTCTCATTTAAAAGGTTTAGCACTTGATAAAATAGAGAAAGAGGGGCTTTTTATTATAAAAACTCATCCAAGCAGTCATATGAATAATAAGATATACGACTATAGTTCTGTTGAAACCGAAGCTTTAATTTTACAAACTGACGTAAATACTCCAGTGTATTTTGTTGGGCCTATCGCACCAGTATATGAAACTAGTTTAGAACAAGAGTATTATAATTGTAATGAAGGTACAACTGCTGCTAAGAGTAAAAGTAAAGACATTATATTGTTTGGTAAAGCACCAATTGAAGATGAAGAAATAGGAGATTGTGTGCGTTATGTTTTTGTGTACACACCTATTTATCAAAAATATGTAACCAAAGATGTAAATTATAATCCGTATTTTAGACATAACACTAATCCCTTTAACTAATGAAAACTAAAAAAATAATACCAGTGCTACTTTGTTTAATTCTTTTTAATTCTTGTGTTAAAGATGAAGATAGAGTATTTGAAGGTTTTTCATTTTATATTACTAGTAATGTAGGATCCTTTGAAGATGCGGAAATAGTAATAGGCGGAATGCAAAATAACATATTTGTGCCTACAGATTCTATTAAGTTTGACAAAATTGAATATTTGTCCAAACATTATCATTTTGATGATAACCGTTGGAAACCTAATTTAGATAAAATAAGAGCAATACCTTCTGGTCGTTGTTATTTTAAAATAAAATTATCTTCTCAAAGAGAAGAAATGATAATGAACAATAGCTCATTAATGAGTTTATTACTTCCAAAGGAGAATTTTTTTAAAGGTCGTTATGGTCAACTACAACTTAATATTGAAGTTGATAAAGTCTTTGGTGGAGCTGACGAGGAATTATAACTAAAGCTATAAATGAAAAAGAAAATATTATTTCTAGTAATTGCTATTTTAACACTTTCTTCATGTGTTAAAGATGAAGATAGGTCTTTTGAAGGCTTTTCTTTTTTTATAACGAATAATGCCTCAACAGTTTTTGAAAATGCAGAAATTGTTATTGGCGGGATGCAAAATGGAGTATTTGTGCCAACGGACTCCATAAAGCTTCCAAAATTAGAAAGACTAATACCAAAGGACTATCATTTTGATGATAATAGATGGAAACCGAATTTAGATAAAATAAGAGCAATAAAATCTGATAGTTGTTATTTTAAATTCAAACTATCAAGCCAAAGAGAAGAATTAGTTGGAAGATATAATAAAGTCGAATTAATGAGTTTGTTGTTGCCTAGCGGTAATGTTTTTAAAGATGATTACGGCGAATTGCTTTTTACTATTCAAGAGGATAAGGTAATTGGTAGTGCAGCAAAAGAGTTATAAATAGCATAACAAAGAACTCCAAGATGAGACAAAATTATTTTAACACATCTTGGAGTTTTATTAAATTGTGATATCAATTAATTTTTTAATAATGAAAAAGAGAATACTACTTTTAGTACTTACAGTTTTAACACTATTTTCTTGTGCAGACCCAGGAGGAGAAGAAGTTTTTGAAGGCTTTATGTTTTCTTTTTATGAATATACAGGTGAAGATTATGATGTAGAAATTGTAATTGGGGGGATGGATAAAGGTATATTTAAGCCTACAGATTCAATTAAAATGGAAACTAAACTTCCTGCATTAAAAAAAGCTTATAATTTCTTTCTTGAAGACAATAGATGGCAGCCAGATTTGAATAAGATAAGAGCTATTTCTTCTGAGAAATGCTATTTTAAAATTAAATTATCTAATAATAGAACAGAGATGATTGGAGTATATAATCAGCAAGATTTAATGAGCTTGTCATTGCCTAGCGGTGATGTTTTTGTTGGTGATTATGGACGTCTAATAATTTCAATTAGAAAAGATAGAACAACAGGGAAAGCTGTTGATATAATATGAAAAAAATAATAATTTTAGTTCTTGTAATTTTTATTTTAAGCTCATGTGCAGACCCAGGAGGAGATCCAGTTTTTGAGGGTTTTGAATTTGGAATTAAGAATAGAACAAATAAGAAACATTCTATAGAAGTAGTTATTGGAGGTATGTTAAACGGAAAGTTTGTTCCTACAGATTCTATTAAAATGCAACCAGAAATTGAAATAAATGGCTATCCTTCATATTTTACTGATGAAAACAGATGGAAACCAAATTTAGAGTTAATAAGAGCCATTCCATCACAACGTTGTTACTTTAAAATTAAACTATCAGATAATAGAGAAGAAATGGTAGGTAGATTTAATCAACAAGAGTTAATGAGTTTATTATTACCAAGTGGTAACTTTTTTATTGGTAATTATGGGCGCTTATATTTTACAATTTGGGGAAATGAAACAATAGGGAGCGCAGAAGAAGAGTTATAAATTATACAACAGAGAACTCCAAGAACTTGAGTTTATTTAATACATCTTGGAGTTTTAAATAAATATAAATTGCTAAAAAAAAAGAAAAATGAAAACAAAAATTTTAATGGTAGCTATTACACTAATTTTTATTAGTTGTTCTAGCTCAAATGAAGACTTAATAGATCCGGTAGTTGGTTTATGGAAACTAAAATCGCTTACAATTGCTGGTCAAGAATCTATAAATGATTGTAAGTTAAAAGATCAAGTAGAAATACGATCAGATAAAACGTTTACTATTATTTTACATAGTGAAAGTGGTTGTGTTGAGCAATCTAGTTCTGGAAATTGGGTAAGTGATTCAGGTAATAAATATAAATTAACTGCTGCAGGAGATACACAAATTTTCACATTGGTTTCTGATG
>CAXICE010000005.1:0-21146 GCA_964022045.1 uncultured Polaribacter sp.
GAGCATCTAAAGATAAAAAAACTGGCGGTTTCGGAAGAAGACGTAGAGAAAGATAGTATAATAACTAAGCTATAATACAAAAGCGCATCTGTAAAATGATGCGCTTTTTTTGTGCCATTTTTTTACTATCTTTAGGATGCTGTAAAAAAGAACATACTTCTATTATCTTGAATTCTTTTTCTGATAAAAAATATTTTCTTTTTGATATAACTAGTTGACCACAAGCAAAACATAAAAAATGACTACAACTGAAATCAGAAAAATTATTGCAAAATCAGAAGAATCGAAATGGTTTAATTCAGTTGAAGTAAAAATTGAATATCCACACATTGAATTCTCTCAAACCCTAAAGGGATTTAGTTCTATTCATAAATTTCTTACACAACAAAATAACGGATGGGAAAAGTATGAGTCAATACCAAATGTATTTAATAGTTCAAAACAACATTTTATAAACTTAAAGAATCGATTAGATAATTTCATTAATACACACCAGTCAGAAACAAAAGGGAATTTAGAAAATTATTGGAGAACAGAAATAGGTCAATTACAGAGTAATGGAAATTTCTTTACTTATGACTCAGCATATACTGAATTCTTAATTGACATTGATACTCGACTACCTAAATCAATAACCGGTGCCTATAATTATATTGTCAAGACAAATACTAACCTTAATGACAGGAATAATTTTATTGGTAGCACACTCGCTTATGAGTTTGACTTAAAAGATAAGGCAGAAATAACTGAACGAAGAAAAAAAGAAACAACTTCTTTTAGCAAAATAAAAAATGACCTGAGAAAACAATTAAGTGAATCAGAAACACAATTAACTGAACATTTAACAAGTGCAAATCAGGATTACAAAAAATACACTAAACTAATTGATGATTTTAAATCAGAAAAAGAAGATTTATTTAATGATTGGTACGAAGGTACAGAGGATGAATTGGGTGCAAAAAAGAAAATTGCTGACCTTGAACATACATATGAAGAACTGTTAAGGTTAAAAAAACCTGCTGATTATTGGAAAACTAGAGCATCAACTCTAAAATCAGAAGGATGGAAAGCTATTCATTGGCTTATCGGACTTGTAGTTTTTGCTTGTGTTACACTTTATTTATTGCTTTGGTTAACTCCAGAAGGTATGTTGTTAAGTTTCGTAAAAGGAAATACGCAAGCTATTAAATGGTCAATAATTTATGTTACTTTTATTTCCTTTTTAGCATATGGAATTAAGGCATTACACAAAGTTGCCTTTAGTTCATTTCATTTATCAAGAGATTCTGAAGAAAGAGAACAATTAACTTACGTATATCTTGCATTAACTAAAGACAATGCAATAGATGAAAAAGATAAAAATTTAATTATGCAATCATTGTTTAGTAGAGCGGATACTGGTTTATTAAAAGATGACTCTGGTCCAACTATGCCAAATGATATGGCAGGTAAGTTTTTTCGGTAAATAAAAAAGCCTCAAACATTGTTTGAGGCTTTTTAATATTTTATAAAACTGTGCTACTATTCTTCCATAATAGAAGCAGCAACTCTTTTGTAAGTTCCGTTTTCTAATTTGGTTCTAATGTTAGAAAATGCAGTAATGGTTTCGTCAATGTCTTCTTGTGTATGTGTTGCCGTCGGAATTAATCTTAAGATAATTAATCCTTTAGGAATTACTGGATACACAACAATAGAACAAAATACGCCGTGGTTTTCTCTTAAATCATTTACCATTGCCATTGCTTCTGGAATTTCTCCTTTTAAGAAAACTGGTGTAATACATGTTTGTGTTGTTCCTAAATCAAAACCTGCATTACGTAAACCACTTTGCAAAGCATTTGTGTTACTCCACAATTTCTCTTTTAATTCTGGCATGGTACGCAACATGTCCAAACGTTTTAACGCACCTTTTACCATTGGCATTGGTAACGATTTTGCAAACATTTGCGAACGCATGTTGTATTGTAAATATTGAATTACATCTTTATCACCTGCAAAGAAAGCTCCGATTCCTGCCATTGACTTTGCAAAAGTTGCAAAATACACGTCAATTCCGTCTTGAACACCTTGCTCGTCTCCTGTTCCTTTTCCGTCTTTACCCAACGTTCCAAAACCATGAGCATCATCTACCAACAATCTAAAGTTGTATTGCTCTTTTAAAGCAACAATTTCTTTTAAACGACCTTGTTCTCCACGCATTCCGAAAACTCCTTCAGAAACCACTAAAATTCCGCCACCAGTTTGCGCCGCCATTTTAGTTGCACGTTTTAAGTTTTTCTCAAAACTTTCCATGTCGTTGTGTTTGTATACAAAACGTTTTCCGGCATGTAAACGCACACCATCAATAATACACGCATGTGTATCCATATCATATACAATAATATCGTTTTTGGTAACCAATGCATCAATGGCAGAAACCATTCCTTGATAACCAAAATTCACTAAGTATGCAGCTTCTTTTTCTACAAACTCAGCACATTCTTGTTCTAATTGTTCGTGAAAAGTAGTATGGCCAGACATCATTCTAGCACCCATTGGGTATGCCATTCCATGTTCTGCAGCAGCTTCTCCATCAACTTTTAAAACTTCTGGATGGTTTGCCAAACCTAAATAATCATTGATACTCCAAGTAATAACTTTCTTTCCGTTAAAAGACATTCTATTTGAAATTGGTCCTTCTAACTTCGGAAAAACATAATATCCTTCTGCTTTTTCGGCCCATTTTCCTAGGGGTCCTTTATCTCCTTTTATCCTTTCAAATAAGTCTTTTGTCATTTAATTCTATCTTCAAATTTCAGAATGCAAATTAACTGCTTTTTTGGCAGTTAATCAAATAATTAAGTGTTTGAATAAAAACGATTCAATAATAAAATTACTGATTCTTTAAACTTTTATTTTAAAAATCCGTTTGTGCTCATCCACGAATTAGAATAAATTTTATCCATATATCTAATTCCGTGATCTGGTAAAATTACCACCACAACACTGTTTTTATCAAAATGTTTTTTTGCTGCATATTGTTTAGTTGCTTGAATTACAGCGCCTGAAGTATAACCACAAAACAAACCTTCTTGTTTTACTAATGCTCTTGAAGATTGCGCTGCTTCTTTGTCTGATACTTTTTCGTACACGTCAATGACATCAAAATTTGTAGCAGACGGAATTAAATTTTTACCCAAACCTTCAATTTTATAGGGTTGAATTTCATTCTCGTCAAATTCTCGCGTTTCATGATATTTTTTCAACACAGAACCAATAGCATCAACACCTAAAACTTTAATGTTTGAATTTTGCTCTTTTAAAAATTTTCCAGTTCCAGAAATGGTTCCTCCTGTTCCACTTGCCACCACAATATGCGTTACTTTTCCTTCAGTTTGTTTCCAAATTTCTGGGCCTGTTGTTGCGTAATGTGCTTCAATATTTAGCTCGTTAAAATATTGGTTGATGTAAATTGAATTCGGAGTTTCTTTTTGAATTCTTTTTGCCACTTCATAATACGATCTTGGATCATCCGCAGGAACATTTGCAGGACAAATATGTACTTCTGCTCCCATCGTTTTTAAAATATCAATTTTATTTTGCGAAGATTTATCACTCACAGATAAAATACATTTATACCCTTTTACCAACGCAATCATAGCAATAGAAAACCCCGTATTTCCAGAAGTAGTTTCTACAATAGTATCGCCTTTTTTTAAAATTCCTTTTTTTTCTGCATTTTCTATAATATGCATGGCGATTCTATCTTTTGCAGATTGCCCAGGATTAAACGATTCTATTTTTGCGTAAAAAGTTCCTTCTAAATCTTTAGTGATTCTATTTAGCTTTACCATTGGAGTTTCTCCAATCAACTCTAAAATATTGTTGTAAATGTTTTTATTTCTTGTCATTATTCAGTTTTATTCTCTAAATCTAAGATAAATGAATATTCTTTAGCCACTTCTTTTAGTGCTTCAAATCTTCCAGAAGCGCCACCATGACCGGCTTCCATGTTTGTGTTTAAAAGTAAGATATTATTATCTTTTTTAAACTCTCTTAATTTAGCAATCCATTTTGCGGGCTCCCAATATTGCACTTGACTATCCCAATAACCTGTTGTAATTAACATATTTGGATATTCTTGCGCTTTAACCTGATCGTAAGGCGAATAACTTTTAATGTACTCGTAATATTCTTTGTCTTTTGGATTTCCCCATTCGTCAAATTCTCCTGTTGTTAACGGAATACTTTCATCTAACATGGTAGAAATTACATCTACAAAAGGCACTTGCGCTACAATTCCATTGTATAGTTCTGGATTCATATTTACTATAGCTCCCATTAACAATCCGCCAGCAGAACCACCCATTGCGTATAAATGCTTTGCTGATGTATAATTATTTTCAATCAAAAACTTAGAGCAATCTACAAAATCATTAAATGTATTTTGCTTGCGTAATAATTTTCCGTCTTCATACCAATTTCTTCCTAAATATTCGCTTCCTCTAATGTGCGCAGTTGCATAGACAAAACCTCTGTCTAACAAACTTAAGCGAACTGTGCTAAATCCGTCAGAAATTGTTGCGCCGTAAGATCCGTATGCATATAATAATAGTGGTGTTGTATCATTTAACTCTGTATCTTTTCTGTAAACTAAAGAAACTGGTACTTTTTTTCCGTCTCTTACAGTTGCCCAAATACGTTTACTTGTGTAATTATTTTTATCAAATTTACCTCCTAAAACTTCTTGTTCTTTTTTAATTTCTTTGGATTTATCTTCCATGTTAAAATCGATAACAGAACTTGGCGTTGTCATAGAATTGTAAGAATATCTAATCACTTTTGTATCAAAATCTGGATTAGAATATACACCAGCTGAATAGGTTTCTTCATCAAAAGGCAAGTAATAATCTTCTGTATCATCCCAACGCATAATTCTAATTTCATTCAAACCATTTGTGCGTTCTTCTAACACCAAATACTCTTTAAAAATAGACATGTCTTCTAGCAAAGTTTCTTCTCTGTGCGGAATTACATCAACCCAATTTTCTTTGGATGTTGCTTCGGTTGAAGTTTTCATCAGCTTAAAGTTTTTGGCATCATCTTTATTGGTTTTGATGTAAAAATAATTGCCAAAATGTGCGATGTCGTATTCTAAATTTCTTTCTCTTTTTTGGATGATTTTAAATGCATTATTCGGATTATCAGCATCTAAAAATTGATATTCTGATGACAAGGTGCTAAACGAACCAATAATAATGTATTTATTTGATTTTGTTTTAGTTACAAAAGTTCCGAAAGTATCATCTGTTTCATGAAAAACCTCAACATCTTCAGACTCGTCTGTCCCTAAAACATGTTTAAATATTTTATAACTTCTTAATGAAACTGGATCTTTTTTTGTGTAAAACAAAGTTTTATTATCGTTTGCCCAAACCGAACCTCCATTTGTGTTCGAGATTAAATCTGGATAAATTTCACCCGTTTTTAAATTCTTTATTTGAATGGTAAACTGTCTTCTACTAATAATATCAACCGCAAAAGCCGCTAGTTCATTATTACGGCTAACATTTAATCCGCCAAGCTGAAAATATTCGTGGTTTTTTGCCAATTCGTTTACATCAAACAGTAATTCTTCTTCGGCTTCTAAGGTTTCTTTTTTTCGTGTATAAATTGGATATTGTTGTCCTTTCTCAAATTTTGTAATGTAAAAATATCCATTCTTTTTATACGGAACTGATGCATCATCTTGTTTTATTCTAGATTTCATTTCTTCAAATAATGAAGTCTGAAAACTCTTTGTATGCTCAGTTACTTGATTGTAATAATCGTTTTCTGCATTTAAATAATCTAAAACATTTGTAGTTTGTTTGTCTTTTTCTTCGGCATTCTTTTGCTCATCAGACAAACGCATCCAAAAATAATTATCTGTTCTAACATCACCATGCGTTTCAATTTCTGTAGGAATTTTATTTGCAATTGGTGCTTTTATGGATGTAATTTTCATTAAATATTTTTTACGAGAAGTTGCAAAAATAAGACTAAATGCTATAGTTCAAAACAATAACTACTTCATTTTTAATATTTTTTTCTTCTTTTTAAAACACTAAATTTGTATTTGATTTTAAATTAGAAAATTATGTTTGGAGATATGGCCGGAATGATGGGCAAATTAAAAGAAGCACAACAAAAAGTTGAAGAGACAAAAACACGATTGAATCATGTTTTAATTGACGAAAAATCTTCTAACGGAAAATTGCAAGTTACCATTACTGCAAATAGAGAAATTAAAGCTATCAATATTGATAAAAGCTTATTAAATGATGCCGAAGAATTAGAAGATTATTTAATTATGACCTTGAATAATGCTATTAAAAAAGCATCAGAAATCAACGAACAAGAATTAGCCGTTGCAGCAAAAAGCGGAATGCCAAATATTCCTGGAATGGACATGTTTAAATAAAAATGTTTGTACAATTAGAAGATTACATGTTGCCTTGTTTAAGCAAAAGACTTTTTGGTTTTGATTGCTTAGGTTGTGGTATGCAGCGTTCTCTTTTATTTATTTCTAAAGGCGAATTTATTGAAGCTTTTAAAATGTATCCTGCAATTTATACGATTCTATTATTTTTTATCTTAGTGACTTACAATTTCATTTTTAAAAAGAAAAAAGTCAATCCAAAAATTATTTATAGTTTAGCGATACTTAATATCATTATTATTTTAACAAGTTATTTTCACAAAATATATTAATCAATTTAAATTTATGGAAAAAGAATTAAAACCTACAATAGTTTACGTTTTAGCAAGTATTAGTATTATTTGTTGTTGTTTTGGCGGATTAGGAGTTTTACTAGCTGCGCCAGCATTTATCATTGCTAATAACAGATTAAAAACGGCTGAAGGAACAGAACATGATTATCAATCTATGAACTCGGCAAAAATTTTCGCATTGGTAATGCTAATCATTAATGGCTTGTATTTAATATATACCATTTACGTTTTATCAATTACAGATTGGGATGTGTTTATGGAAGAATTTACAAAAGGACTTAACGCTGCTTAAGATTTAATTAAAATAAAAAAGCCTGCAAAACTGCAGGCTTTTTTTATTAATTATTAGTGAACTACATTACTGCCAATCCTCCAATTAAAGTAAGTATAAAACCTAAAGCATAAAATGCTAACATAACAATTGTTAAAATCCCAATAAACTTGTAATGAGATTTTAAATGCATAAATGCATCTGTTAAAGCATCTTCATCATTTCTTCTTAAAGCAGTTTTCATTTTATCTGCAAAACGATACATATACAATACTGGAAAAAAATATAAAACAGCTATTAACAAATAAATTACGGTAATAATTCCACCACTTATTTCTGCATAAGGATTTGAGTCTGGCAGAGCACTAAATATTGCGCCAGCAAAAATTGCGATAATCACAATTAAACCAATTCCAATAAACCCCATTATTGCTAAAAAATTTACCCATTTAGCGGTTTCTTTTAAAAAACCAATGGCATAATTATTTAGTTTTAATTCTGATGCGTTTTGTGTTAAATTCTCTTCCATAATTGTTTAGTTATTAAACTCAGAAATTGTTTTCTTGATAATCGAAATACAATCCATTAATTGTTCTTTGTTCATTACTAAAGGCGGCGCAAAACGAATAATGTTTCCATGCGTTGGCTTTGCTAATAAACCGTTATCTCTTAATTTCATACAAATATCCCAAGCAGTTGAACTATCTTCTGTGTCATTAATTAAAATTGCATTTAACAATCCTTTTCCTCTTACCGATTTTACCAACTCATTTTCATTCGCAAAAGCTGCTAATTCTGTTCTAAAAACTTGTCCTAAAGCTTCAGCATTTTCTGCTAAATTCTCTTCTTGCACAACTTCTAAAGCAGCAATTGCAACTGCTGCTGCAATTGGGTTTCCTCCAAAAGTAGAACCGTGATTTCCAGGTTTGATAACATTCATAACACTATCATCTGCTAAAACACCAGAAACTGGATAAGCACCACCACTTAATGCTTTTCCAAGAATTAAAATATCTGGTTTAACATTTTCGTGATCTACTGCTAACATTTTTCCTGTTCTCGCAATTCCGGTTTGTACTTCATCTGCAATAAACAATACATTGTTTTTAGCACATAATTCTTTCGCTGCAGTTAAATATCCTTCAGACGGAACATAAACTCCAGCTTCACCTTGAATTGGTTCTACTAAAAATGCTGCAATATTTTTACTTGAATTTAAAGCTTCTTCTAATGCTTTTAAATTATCATATTCTATTTTGATAAATCCGTTTGTGTACGGGCCAAAATTCTTTCTTGCTACTGGATCATTTGAAAAAGAAATAATTGTAGTTGTTCTTCCGTGAAAGTTATTTTCACATACAATAATTTCTGCTTTATTTTCGTCAATTCCTTTTACTTCATACGCCCATTTTCTTGCCAACTTTAAAGCAGTTTCTACCGCTTCTGCTCCAGTATTCATTGGTAATAATTTATCAAAACCAAATAATTCTGATGCAAATTTTTCGTATTTCCCAAGCATATCATTGTAAAATGCTCTAGAAGTTAAGGTTAATGTTTGCGCTTGATTTACCATTGCACCAACAATTTTTGGATGACAATGTCCTTGGTTTACTGCAGAATATGCTGATAAAAAATCATAATACTTTTTTCCTTCTACATCCCAAACATAAACACCTTCTCCTCTACTCAAAACCACTGGAAGTGGATGATAATTGTGTGCTCCGTATTTGTTTTCTAATTCGATCGCTTGTTGCGAAGTTAATTGGTCTAAAACAGCCATTTTTAATAAGTTTTTAATTAATGAATATAAAATCCATTCCTTATCTACCTTTATCCTTTCAGAAATTTCCGAAAATTCAGCGTGGGAAAGAAATCATCCCTAAAGAGCTGCAAATTACTAAATATTGATTGATGAATAAAATTATTTACCGAAAATAGTGTTTAAATAGTAGCAGTCATTTTTCCAAGTTTCATTGTTTCTACTTTTGTAAAATTTATCTTTCTAACAGAATCCATATCGCTCCATAAATACTGATGTCCTTTTAATGACTTTGTATTTCTCATTCTTCTAGTCAAAGCATGTTTCTCTTCTTGAGTTGCTTTTCTTTTCTCTGCTAATTCTCCATGGATTTTTAATGCTGGATGCTTTGTAAACTGACCTTTAAACAAAGATTTTATCCAAAAAATCTTATTACTATTTACTGCAAGCACACAAACTTTATTGTTTTGATTGCAATATTTTGATAAACCAGAAGTGAATTTTTCAAAATAAAACCCTGTTAAATCATCATTTAAAAACAAGGTTCCGATTGGCGTTACCACAGGTTCATTTTTATCATTTACTACTGCAATTGAAACATGTAAATTACTTTTAAAACTGTCTTTAACATGTTTTTTTATAATTGCCCAATCTTTGTTAATTTCCATTTGTTTTATGTGATAAAGATGATACTTGAATTTCTAACCTTTTTATCTCTCTTAATAAAGCGTTTTTATCCATTTGCATCCAAGCATATATTTTTAACATACTAACTCCGAATATAAAAACGACACCTCCAATTCCCCATTTAAGAAGCTGTTTGGTTTCTGTTGAATTGAAAAACTCAACTGTACAATACACAAAAAGTCCAAAGAAAACCAAGGTCATAAAATTCATTACAAACATGATCCATTTATTTTTTCCTTGAAACAGCCCAAATATCATTTGTAAAACGTTTTGTTCGTCTAATTCATCATAAAACTTTGCTTCTTCTTTACTTAAAGTTTCTTTAATTAATTTGTCTATTTCTTCTGTATTATTCTTCATGATTTCTATGTTTTAATGATTTTTTTAATTTTTCTCTTGCATGAAACAATCTTGATTTTGCTGTTCCAATTGATATTTTTAATAATTCACTTATTTCTTTTAAAGAGTATGATTCCATGTAAAAAAGCTTCACAACCATTTGTTGTTCCATCGATAATTTCTGAATTGCTTTTAATAAGTTATCTTCTAAATCATCACGTTCATCAATTTCTTCAGAAACAAATTTATTCTGATTTTCTGCATGGAATTTTTGATATTTACTTAATACTCTTTTATTAGCTCTTAAATAATCAATTGCTTTTCTATTTACAATACTAATAGCCCAGCTTTTAAACTGTTTTGGATTCTTTAGCTCATCTAATTTCTTTAAAATAGTTTGCCAACTTTCTTGTGCAATATCTTTGGCAACATCGGCATCATTTACATAATAATGAGCCAATTTACAAAACTGAATGTGCCATTTTTTCACCAAAACGGCAATCACTTTTCTGTTTCCTGATTGATATTCAAGAACTAGTTTTTTATCCGACAGATTACTTTTATCCTTCATAATTAATTACATCTTATAGACGTACAACTTTAAAAAAGGTTCATTTTTATTTAAAAGTACGCATATATTCTAATTTATATTGGCTTTTCATGAATTGAAACCAGATCTTTTGTTAGTTTTGCAAGCTGATAAAACACTTAAAATGTCACGTAGAGAACGAAATAAATTTGTAAAGAAAAATCAAGTTTTAGAATTAAAAATTGAAGACTATGCCTTTGGCGGAAAAGGAATTGCAAGAATTAAATCTGAAGAAGGAAGTTTTGTTGTTTTTGTTCCGAATACCTTACCAGGACAATTGGTAAAAGTGCAAATAAGTAAGTCTAATAAAAGTTATGCAGAAGCAAAATTAATCGATGTTTTAAAACCTTCTGAAAATGAAATTGAAGTTCCGTATCAAGATATTCCTGGCGCGCCTTATATTCAGTTGCCAATAGAAATGCAACATCAATATAAAAAAGAAAGCACTTTATCACTTTTTAAACGCATTGGAAAAGTAGAAAACATCGAAGATTTATTTGACGAATTTGTAACTTCTCCAAATGTATTTCATTATAGAAATAAAATGGAATATGGTTTTTCTGCTATCGGTTACGATAGAGTTGCAAAACACGATAAAGACGAATTTACACTTGGATTTAAACGTCGTGGTGTTTGGTGGATGGGCGATAATTTAGAAAAAGATTCTGGTCTGTTTGATACACAAGTGGAAGATAATTTAAAATTGATTCGTAAGTACTGTGAAGATACTGGTTTAGCGCCTTGGCACGGACCAAAAAGAGAAGGTTTCTTTCGTTATTTTGTGGTTAGAAAATCATACAAAACAAACGAATTACTTTTCAATTTAGTAACTACTTCTCCTGATTTGTCGAAGTTCGACCTCCAAGCTTTTGCTTCGTTTCTAAAAGAGATTTTTGGTGAGCGTTTAGCTGGATTATTACATACTATTAACGATGAAACCGGTGATAGAACAATCGCGACAACTGGTAGTTTAGAATTGGTATACGGAAAAGATAAAATCGTAGAAGAATTATTAGGATTGAATTTTGAAATCAGTATGAAAAGCTTCTTTCAAACCAATCCGAAATGTGCAGAAAAACTATACAATAAAGTGGTTGAATATGTTTTAGAGGATAAGTCAAAAGTAGATAATACTGTGGTTATGGATTTGTTTTGTGGAACAGGAACCATCGGACAAATTGTTGCTTCTAGAAGCGAAAATGCAAAAATTGTTGGTGTAGATATTGTAGCATCTGCTATTGAAGACGCAAAAGAAAACGCCAAAAGAAATAATATTGAAGGATTAAAATTCTATGCTGCTGATGTTGGTAAGTTTTTAAATGAACATCCACAATATCAAAACAATATTAAAACTATTATTTTAGATCCTGCAAGAGCTGGAATTTCACCAAAAACGTTGCGAAAAATCATTCGTTTAAATGCAGACAGAATGGTCTATGTTTCTTGTAATCCGGCAACGCAAGCTAGAGATACAGAATTGTTAAGAGAAGCAGGTTATCAAATTAAAAAAATTAGTTTGGTAGATCAATTTCCGCACACAGCACATATTGAAACGGTTGTTTTATTTGAGAAATAAATTAGTTTATACATGTAGTTGTTTATCTGTTTATTTGGATATTTGTATAAAAAGTTTATGAAAATATATTCATTTGAAAAACTAACAGTTTGGCAAGAATCAAAAGAGTTGGTTAAAGATATTTATCGATTGACAAAAGAGTTTCCTTCTGAAGAAAAATTTGGATTAATTTCTCAATTACGAAGAGCATCAGTTTCTATTGCATCAAATTTAGCCGAAGGAACATCGAGAAAAACGAATAAAGATAAAGCACATTTTACAACAATTGCATTTAGTTCTGCAATGGAAGTGTTAAATCAAATCATAATTTCTAAAGAATTGAACTTTATTTCTGAAAAAGATTATATTTTAGTCAGAGAAAAATTAGAGAAAATTTCGAATATGTTAAACGCTTTAAGAAAATCTCAACTAAACTAATAAACGCATAAACAAATAAACTTTTTACATGAAAAAAAACATCATCTATATTTTACTTTTAGCATTTGTATTTAACAGTTGCGAAAAAGATGATATTTGTTTATCGCCCACAACTCCTAAGTTGATTTTGCGTTTTTATGATGCTGCAAATCCAACTGCAACAAAGAGCACACAGAATTTATCAATTTGGGCAGAAGGAAAAGACACAATTTCTAATTACAAAAGTGTTGCGTTAGATTCAATTGCAATTCCGTTAAACGTAAATGCAACACAAACTGTTTATCATTTAAAAACAAATACTGTTGACGGAAACGTTGCAAATAATGTTACAAATACAATCACTATAAACTATACTACTTCAGACGAATATGTTTCGCGTTCTTGTGGTTTTAAAACCATTTTTAACAACGTAACAGTTTCTTCTAATAATGGCTGGATAAAATCTTTTACGCCAAATTCTTTAACAACAATTAATAATGAAAACAGCGCTCATGTTCAGATATTTCATTAGTTTTTTGTTGATTTTAATATCAACTTTAAGTTTTGCTCAAGAGAAAGACAGCATTTACAAAACACCTTATGGTTTGCGTTTAGGAATTGATATTAGCAAACCAGTTATAGGAATGTTGAATTCTGGTTCTAGTGGAATTGAATTTGTTGCTGATTATCGCATTAAGAAAAATTGGTATATCGCAGCTGAATTTGGAACGCAAGAAGAAATTACGGTAGAAGATTATACAAATTCAACTTCTAAAGGATCTTTTTATAAAATCGGGTTGAATTATAATGCATATCAGAATTGGCTAGATATGAACAACGAAATATTTGTAGGTTTCCGTTATGCAACAAGTGCTTTTGAACAAACTTTAAATAGTTACAACGCAAATACTGGAAGCGATTATTTTGCAGGAAACACTATTTCTACGCCACTAACTACTAAAGATTTAAATGCACATTGGACAGAATTTGTCTTAGGAATAAAAGCGGAAACTTTTAAAAATTTGTTTGTAGGTTTTAGTTTTTCTTATAAAATAATGTTGAGTTTAGAACATCCAGATAATTTTAAATCGTTGTATGTTCCAGGATTTAACACCGTTTTCGAAACAGAAACTGGCTTCGGATTTAACTACACAATTTCTTATACAATTCCGTTTTTTAGCAAGTAATTCTTTTTTTATCCCTTGTTTTTAGTAACTTTATCTTCTTGTTTTAAAATTTATCAAAATGAACAAAATACCTAGCGTTAATTTAGCTGATTTTTTATCAGACGATGTTAACAGAAAAAATAAATTTATAAAAGAAATTGGTCACGCCTACGAAAACATTGGTTTTGTAGCACTAAAAGGACATTTTTTAGATGACGAATTAGTAGATAATTTATACAAAGAAGTAAAGAACTTTTTTGATTTACCAGAAGAAGTAAAAGAAAGCTACGAAATTCCGGGAATTGGCGGACAACGTGGTTATGTTTCCTTCGGAAAAGAATCTGCAAAAGGAAAAAAAGAAGGTGATTTAAAAGAGTTTTGGCACTTTGGTCAATATGTAGATGCAGATTCAAAATACGCAAAAGAATATCCAGCAAATGTTACTGTAAAAGAACTACCAGCATTTAATGAAATTGGTAAACAAACTTACCAAATGTTAGAAAAAACAGCAAAATTTGTGTTGCGATCTTTAGCATTGCATTTAGGTTTAGAAGAAACATATTTTGATAATTATATCAAAAATGGAAATAGCATTTTACGTCCAATTCATTATCCGCCAATAAAAACAGAACCTAAAGGTGCAGAAAGAGCTGCAGCACATGGAGATATTAATTTAATTACCTTATTAATGGGCGCGCAAGGAAAAGGTTTGCAAGTTCAAAATCATAATGGAGATTGGATTGATGCCATGGCAGAACCAGACGAATTAATGATTAATGTTGGAGATATGTTATCGAGACATTCTAACAATAAATTAAAATCTACCATTCATAGAGTTACCAATCCGCCAAAAGAAATGTGGGGAACTTCTCGTTACTCAATTCCGTTTTTTATGCATCCAGTTTCTGATATGAGATTAGATGTTTTAGAAAGTTGTATTGATGCAGAAAATCCAAAACAATTTGATGATATTACTGCTGGTGAATTTTTAGATGAGCGTTTAAGAGAATTAGGATTAAAGAAATAATACAATTACCAATAAACAATTACCATTTATCAAACATCAATTGATAATTGTTTATTGATAAATGACAATTGAAAAAATGGATTTAAAAGATCAACTTAAAAATTTATTTCCTGAGCATCAAGAAACTGCAGAACCCGTTGTTGAAAAATCAAATATTTGGTTACAAGACGATCCAATAATTTGTAAATATGAAAAACGTAAAGGGAAACCAATTACAATTTTAGAAGGTTATACTGGAGCAACATCAGATTTTAAAAAATTGGCGAAAGAAATTAAGCAAAAACTAAGTGTTGGCGGTAGTTTCAAAGATGAAAAGATTATTATTCAAGGTGATTATAGAGATCGAATAATGACGATGTTGAAAGAAAAAGGATTTAATGTAAAACGCGTTGGTGGTTAACACAAAACGTTAAAATATAGCAATCAAAAAATAAATAAAACTTAGCATCGTTTTTTAATTATGAAAACTTCTATTTTACACATTACAAATGGCGATAGCACTACTAATTATTTAAAAAAATTAAACTTTAAAGGCGATTTTATTACCTGGAGAGAAATGCTGTGTGAAGGTAAAACCGAAGTAAAAGTAGGTAGTGAAGATTTTTGGAAATCAAGATTCGATTTTTTAAAACAATCTTATAGAATCACCAAAAAACAATTTATAGATTTAACTTTAAAAGAATACAGAAACTTGTGTAATCAGAAATCACAAGAAGAAATTGTGTTGTGGTTTGAGTATGATTTGTTTTGTCAAATAAATATGATTGCTGTTATCAGTTGGCTAAAGCGATACCGAAAAGGAAGAAAAATATCGTTGGTTTGCAGCGGAGAAATAAAAGGGAAAACCAAACTTTTTGGCTTATCAGAATTATCAGAATCTCAAATAAAAAAACATTATAACACTAAAGTTGAATTATCTCAAGATGATATTGAATATGCAGATTACGTTTGGCAATTGTACTGCTCTAACAATCCTATTCAATTACAAAACGTGTATAAACATCAACAGAACACCACTTTTAAATATTTAATTGATAGTTTGTTAGCCCATTTACAGCGTTTTCCATCAATCGGAAACGGTTTAAATAGTATTGAAAATGATATTCTAAATATTACTGTTAATTCTAATTTAAAATCTAAAAAAGAATTGGTTAGTACATTATTAAGAACGCAAGACAAGTATGGCTTTGGCGATATTCAATATGATAAACAAATAACAGATTTAAAAAATTACTTTGCTTCGTTTTCTCCAGTAAAACTGAACAAAACTGGAGAAAAAGTACAGCAACAAATCCTTAATACATATGCCAATATGCGAAATGATTTTTCGTTTTTAGGTGGCGCAAAAAAATATAATTTTTTATACGATAACTCAACACAAAAGTTATTGAAAATAACCTCTTTATGATCAAAGAATCAGAACTGATTTTAAACCCAAACGGAAGCGTTTATCATTTAAATTTACTTCCAGAAAATATTGCAAACGATATCATTTTTGTTGGTGATCAAGATCGAGTAAATTCGATTACACAACATTTTGATTCGGTAGATTTTACTACACAAAAACGTGAATTTAAAACATCAACCGGAACGTATAAAGGAAAACGTATTTCAGTAATTTCTACAGGAATCGGACCAGATAATATTGACATTGTTTTAAACGAATTAGATGCTTTAGTGAATATCGATTTAAAAACAAGAACCATAAAACCAACACTTACAAAACTAAATATTGTACGTATTGGAACTTCGGGTTCTTTACAAAAAGACATTCCTGTTGATAGCTTTTTACTGAGTACTTTTGGGTTAGATATTAACGGAATGATGCATTCTTATCAATCAGAAAAAATTTGTCATCCAGAAATTGAGCAAGCTTTTATAAAACACACAAATTGGAGTTCAAAAAAATGTGAACCTTTAATTGTTGCCAATAGTAAAGAATTAGAAAATAAGATTTCATCAGATATAGTTTTTAAAGGAATTACAGCTACTGCTGGCGGATTTTACGGGCCACAAGGACGCGTTTTGCGTTTGGCGCTTCAAGACGCTGAATTAAATTCTAAAATTGATAATTTTAATTTTAACGGAATACGAATTACTAATTTAGAAATGGAAACTTCTGCTATTTATGGTTTGGCTAAGTTATTAGGACACAACGCTTGTTCTATGAATGCAATTATTGCCAATCGTGCTAACGGAACATTTAGCCAGAATCCTAAAAAAGTAGTTGCAGATTTAATTGTTTACACGTTAGATAAATTAGTTGAATAAATGTTGAACCTAACTATTGGCGGCGTACCAGAACATTTTAATTATCCTTGGTATCTCACCTTAAAAAATAAAGAATATACGAAGCATAACATCAATTTACGTTGGAAAGATTTTCCTGGCGGAACTGGACAAATGAATGCAGCTTTGCGTAGTTCTGAAATTGATATTGCTATTATATTAACTGAAGGAATCATCAAAGATATTGGTGATGGAAATCCGTCTAAAATTGTACAGACTTTTGTAAAAAGTCCGTTAGTTTGGGGAATTCATGTTGCAAATAACTCATCTTTTCAAACTGTTACTGATTTAGAAAATGCAACCATTGCTATTAGTAGATTTGGTTCTGGATCACATTTAATGGCGATTGTAAATGCGTATAATAATGGTTGGAATATTGATACTTTAAAATTTAAAGTTGTTGGTGATTTAGAAGGCGGAATTGAAGCTTTAACAAACGGTGATGCAGATTATTTTATGTGGGAACATTTTACCACAAAACCTTTGGTTGATAACAAAACCTTTAGAAGAATTGGAGATTGCCCTACGCCTTGGCCTTGTTTTGTAATTGCTGTTAGAGAAGAAATTTTAGAAAATCATCCAGAAGAAATTAAAGAAGTTTTAAATACAATTAATCATCAAACTAGAAGTTTTAAAGAAACAATCGGGATTGATAAAGTATTGTCTCACAGATATGAACAAAAACTAGAAGACATTCAAAAATGGTTATCCATTACAGAATGGGAAAGTGAAAATCCAATTTCTGAAGAATTAATTAAGGAAGTGCAAAATAAAATGATTCGGTTTAACGTTATAGATTCGAAGGCTGATGCTGGTAAGTTCATTAAAAATATGTACATTTAGGCTTTAAAATTTTATTTCAAAATGAAAAAAGTAGTATTTATTGCAATTTGTACATTAGGAATTTTTAGTATCACTTCATGTAGAAGTACTTCAGCTAGCTGCGGTTTAGCAGAAAACACACCAACTAAGCAAACTAAACAAAACTTTCAACAAACAACCCAAGTTACTTTGGCAACGGTTAAGTAGTTGACTGTCTTATTCAAATTCAATAAATCCGCTATTTTAGCGGATTTTTTTTGCTTATAACTATAGATAATAAACAAAAAAAAGACTTACTCGTGAAAGTAAATCTTTTTCTAAATAAAACTAATTCGGGGGTGAATTATCAGACATTTAGGGAATGTCAAGAATCCAAATATAAAATAATATTTAAAACAACCAATTAAAATTTGCTAATAAATTTACAATCATTAAACACAAAAACGTTTGAAACAATCAATTTTCCTATATAACACAGTTCATGGGTCAATAATTATTTTATTAAAATTATGTGGTAACAACAAAATAAAGACAAAAAACACTTTTAGAAATTAATAACTGGGTTTACCAATCAATTTTAGATTTCCCTAAACGATTTAAAATTTTATTTGTTTTAGAAAAATGTTTACTGCCAAACCAACCTCTCCACGCACCAAGTGGAGATGGATGTGGTGCTTCTAAAACAATATGCTTTTTAAGGTTTAATAAACTTCTTTTATTTTGAGCAAATTTACCCCAAAGTAAAAAGATCACATCTTCTTTTTCTTCGGATATTCTAGAAATTACTGCATCTGTAAAAGTTTCCCAACCTTGCTTTTGATGACTTCCAGCTTCGTGAGCTTTAACAGTTAACGTTGCGTTCAACAATAAAACGCCTTGTTTTGCCCAATGTGATAAATCACCCGAAATAGGAACTGCTTTCTGAACATCAGTTTCTAATTCTTTAAAAATATTTACCAAAGATGGTGGATGCTTCACTCCTTCTTTTACAGAAAAACACAAACCGTTTGCTTGTCCAATTCCGTGATAAGGATCTTGACCAATAATAACCACTTTTAAATCATCAAAAGCACAGGCGTTAAAAGCTGCAAAAATATCTTTCTCTTCTGGATAACAAGTTGAAGTATTGTAAGCAGATTTTACAAAACTAGTCAACTCTTTAAAATACGATTTATCAAATTCTGTTTGTAAAATATTTTTCCACGAATCAGCAATATTTACTTGCATACTTTCTTATTTTTGTCAGAAATCAAAGATAGTATTTTGGCTAAAAACATTTCAGAAAAAACAGTACAAGATTTAGAGTTCCCAACAGTTTTACAACATGTTGCAGACTATTGCATTTCTGAATTAGGTAAAACCAATGTTTTGGCAATAAAACCTATAAACGATGTAGATTTATTGCAACAAGAATTGCAATTAGTAAACGAATATGTTGCATCGTTTATTAGCGAAAACAGAGTACCGAATCATGGTTTTGAAAACATTTCGCAAGAAATTTTCACCTTAAATATTGAGAATAGTTTTTTAGAAGCCAGTGCATTTTTAAAAATTGCAACCGTTTCTGAAACAGTGAATGAATTATTAAAATTCTTCAAAAAGTTTGAAACGTATTTTCCGACGTTGCAAAACATCAGTTTAGAAATTGAAAATACGCCAATTATTATCAATGCCATCAATAAAATAATTACTTCTTATGGCGAAGTGGCAAATAATGCATCGCCACAATTAAAAGAAATTAGAAAGGCAATTGCAAAAATCCGAGGAAAGATTGGAGAAAGTTTTACTAGAGATTTAAGTAAATATGCAGCTGCTGGTTATTTAGATGACATTAGAGAATCTGTGATTGATAATCATCGAGTTTTGGCAGTTTTGGCTATGCACAGACGCAAAGTAAAAGGAAATTTTTTAGGTGCATCAAAATCTGGAAACATCGTTTATATTGCGCCACAAGCAACATTGAATTACGATAGAGAATTACAAAACTTAACGTACGAAGAGCAACAAGAAGTTACTAAGATTTTAAAAGAATTAGCGGCAGAAATTAAACCTTTTGTGCCACTTTTACATCAATATTTAGAATACTTAACGCATTTAGATTGCATTGCAGCAAAAGCAAAATACGCAAGAAGTTTAAATGCTATTTTACCAAAAATAACTTCTGAAAAGAAGATTGATTTTAAGAAAGCATATCATCCAATTCTTTGGAAAAAGAATCAAGAAAATAATTTAGAAACCATTCCGCAATCAATTGTATTGAATGAGAAACAACAAATTATTGTAATTTCTGGACCTAATGCTGGCGGAAAAAGTATCACATTAAAGACCATTGGTTTATTGCAAGTAATGTTGCAAAGCGGATTGTTAATTCCGGTTGATGAACGTAGCGAAACGTATATTTTCGACACCATCTTAACTGATATTGGCGACAATCAATCAATTGAAAATCAATTAAGCACCTATAGTTATCGTTTAAAAAATATGCGTTATTTTCTACGAAAATGCACTAAAAACACATTGTTTTTAATTGATGAATTCGGTACTGGTTCTGATCCAGAATTAGGTGGCGCTTTGGCAGAAATTTTCTTGGAAGAATTTTATCATAAAAAAGCATTCGGAATTATCACCACACATTATTCGAATTTAAAAGTATTGGCAAACGAATTAGAAAATGTAACCAATGCAAATATGCAGTTTAACGAGCGTACTTTAGAGCCGTTGTACAAATTGTTTGTTGGGCAAGCTGGAAGTTCTTTTACGTTTGAAGTCGCTCAAAAAAATGGGATTCCGTATAGTTTAATCAACAAAGCAAAGAAACGTGTAGAAACCGAAAAAGTACGTTTAGATAAAACCATTTCTAAGCTCCAAAAAGAACGCAACAGATTGCAGAAAAATTCTGACAATTTAGAAAAACAAAAAACAAAAGGACAAGAACATATTGAGAATCTGCAAGAAAAAGAGCAAAAAGTACAAGATAAGTTAGCTGATTTTCAGGAATTGTATGACAGCAATCAGAAAATGCTAACCATTGGTAGAAAAGTAAATGAACTTTTAAATCATTATTTGCAAACCAATAATAAAAAGCAATTAAATGCCGAATTGCAAAAATGGATTGTTGCCGAAAAGACAAAGTATTTAAAGAAAAATCCACAAATTAAAAAGACGAAAGAAGAAAAGAGAAAAGAGAAAAAAGAAATCGCAAAAAAACAAGAAGTCGTAAAACAAATAGAAAGAGAAGTCTTAAAAAAAGTAGTTGAAGTACGTAAAGAAAAGAAAATTGAAGCTACAAAAATTGCCAAAGCAAAA
Organism: uncultured Polaribacter sp.; assembly: GCA_964022045.1. Taxonomy (GTDB): domain Bacteria; phylum Bacteroidota; class Bacteroidia; order Flavobacteriales; family Flavobacteriaceae; genus Polaribacter. The sequence goes on from CAXICE010000005.1 coordinate 20,981, forward strand.
GCAGATTATCTTTTTAAAGTAAACGATCGTGTTCGTTTAGTTGACGGAAACGCGGTTGGAACGATTGATAAAATTGAGAAGAAAAACGTGTTTATCAATTACGGCATGTTTACTACAAAAGCCAAAGTTGAGCAATTAGAATTGGTGGAAAAAGCCAAAAAATAAA
>CAXICE010000006.1:0-21030 GCA_964022045.1 uncultured Polaribacter sp.
GGCGCAGCACTTTCTTCCATCACCAAATATCTACGCATATCCATAATGATTGAAAGCGGATCAATATTTACAGGACATTCTTGCACACAAGCATTACAACTTGTACACGCCCATAATTCTTCTGGAGAAATATAATCGTTCAATAATTGCTTTCCGTCGTCTTTAAATGTTCCGCCATTTGCATCCATATTTCTCCCAACTTCTTCCATTCTATCACGCGTATCCATCATGATTTTACGAGGCGATAATTCTTTTCCTGTAAGGTTTGCTGGACAAGATGAAGTACAACGACCACATTCTGTACATGTATAAGCGTTCATTAATTGCACCCAATTTAAATCGGTTACGTCTGATGCTCCAAATTTTTCTGGAACCTCATCTTCTGCTCCTTCAGCTGGTGCAGCGTATGGATCTGCATTTGGATCCATCATTAATTGTACTTCTTTGGTTACAGCTTCTAAATTATCTAACTCCCCTTTTGGTTTTAATTTTGCGTAAAAGGTATTTGGAAAAGCTAATAAAATGTGTAAATGTTTCGAGTAATATAAATAGTTTAAGAAAGCTAAAATCCCGACAATATGAATCCACCAAGCAGCTTGCTCAATTAAATGTAACGTTTCTGATGAGAAATTATTAAACAAAGGATACACAAATTGACTAATTGGATTTCCAACTCCGCCAGACTGAAAAGTAACATCTGCAGCGTTCATCACAATAAATAAAGTCATTAAAACCATTTCGAAATACAAAATGATATTTCCATCACTTTTTGGCCAACCTTTCATTTCTTTATTTAAGAAGCGCTTAATGTTGATGACATTTCTACGAATCCAAAAGATGATAACGGCAACAAAAACAAGTGCTGCTAAAATTTCAAAAGTTCCGATTAAAAATCCGTAAAAAGCATCACCTAAAATTGGTTGAAAAACTCTGTGCGTTCCAAATAATCCATCAATAATAATTTCTAAAACTTCAATATTAATGATGATAAACCCTAAATAAACAACAACGTGTAAGATTCCAGAAACGGGTCTGCGAACCATTTTATATTGTCCTAAAGCAATTTTTGCCATGTTTTTCCATCGCGCAGCTTTGTTATCACTTCTATCAACAGATTTTCCTAAATTAATATTTCTGATTAGTTTGCGAATATTTTTCACAAAAAAACCTATTCCCGCTACTAGAATAATTGCAAAAATGATGTTTGGTAGGTATTGCATATCTATTTAATTAATTTCTTTTTATTGATGATTCCAATGATTTTCGTCATCAGAATTGTTTGGCGACAAACCAATTATATCTCCTTTTGTTGAAACTCCTAATCCTAAAACTGTTCTGTTTGCGTAATTAAAATAGCTTACAACTTGATTAATTTCTAAAACTTCTCCGTCTGTTAAGTTTACATTTCTTAAAGAAATAATATCGCTTTCTTTGACTTCTGAAGCTGTTAATGTTAACTTTTTAGCATACTCTAAACCAACATTAAACTTCTCTTCTTTAAATGGTTGATTTTCATTTTTTAAATCGAACTTTATTTGGTTTGATTTTTCAGCATCATTTAATAATCTTTTTAATCCTTCAAAATGATGATTGATACAATAATCGCATTTATTTAAAATACTAACGTACACGCCAATTGTTTCTAAATACCATTTTGGCAATGTATTATTACTGTTGTGCAAAACGTTTTTATATAATGACATATGACCTGTCATTGTATGCGGTCGCAAACCGTGAATCATCATAATATTATCTACATTGTTATTAGGGCCAGTAACTTTTTCGTACAATCGTTTTAGTTTTCCGGTTGCCTCATTAAACGAGATAACTTTAATCCAACTCATTATTTTTTATTGGTGTTGGTTTTGCTATTATTGTTCTTTTCAGGATCGTATGGAACTGCTTTCTTTCCAAATAAAGAAAAATGCACAAATCGTTTTGGGTTCAGTTTCATTTCTCTAATCAACTCTTCCAATTCTTTAGACATATTCGTTAAATTCACGTACATCGCATCGTCTTTAACCAACTTACCCAATGTGCCTTCTCCTTTTTGTACACCGACCATTAATTGATTTACATAATCTAAAGATTCTTGAGCTTTTTTAATTGTTAAACCAATATTAGCGTTTACCAAAGTATCCGATAATTTCATCAAATTTTCTGTAATAATTCGAGTATTATCAAATGTGTTTTTAATTCCAACTTTACTCGAATCTAACAATTGATTTACAGAACTTAACGTACTACCAACATCTGCCAACATAAATTCTAACCCTAAAATACTTTTATTTAAACTCTTTCTAGCTTTGATATCTAAAGTTTGATTTAAGCCCAATAACAATGAATCTGCGCTAACAATTACACTCTCTAACTTTGCTTGTAGTGGGTTTAATTTTTCTCCAACTGATGAAAATATATCAGATTCTACTTCTCCAGTTAGAAAGTCACCATCAACAGCCATATCACCTTCGTATGAAGGTATAATAGCTAACGATTGTCCGCCCATTAAACTTGCACTATAAATCTTTGCAATACTTTTGTTTGAAAACTCAAAATCATTTTCAACCAACAACTCTACAACTAACTTCCCTCTTTTTTCTGGATTAGAATTAAATTTAATATCAACAACACTACCAACCTGTAGCCCATTGATTGTTACAATACTAGACTTTTTTAGCCCTTGAATATTATTGTACTCAACAAAGAAATGACGTTGACTTTTTGCAAAAATATTTTCCCCTTTTAAGAAGTTAAATCCCCAAATAAAAAGAGCAACAACTACCACTGCTACAAATCCCGTTTTTAATTCTCTAGACATAGATTCTATTTTAAACAACAAAATTACTAATAATTTCTTGGAGATTATATGTAAATCATTGTGTTTTTAATGCTTGTTTTACTGATATTTTTTTACCATTCTTAAAAGCTGCTATAAAGGCAGATCGATAACCTTTCTTTTTTACTCTTTTTAAAAGCGACTTTATATTGTTATAGTTGACAGTTTTACCATAATAATACTTATAAAACTTACCTACCTTAACTCTTTCTACTTTTTTTAAACCTTTAAAATTGTAAGATTTTGTTGCTATTTTTTTCCGACTAGATGCAATTTGAATTTTATACTCCGCTTGCGCTTTTTTTACATTTTTTTTAGGTTTATTTACAATTGTTTTTTTTACTTCAGAGACAATTACCTCTTCAACTGTATTTATCTTTAATTGATTTACAAATGTAATTATTGAGTTTGCAATGTTTTTCGACATTGCTAATTGACCGCTTCTAGAATTTAAATATCGTCCTTCTTTTTTATTTGTTAAAAAACCTAACTCAATTAATACACTTGGCATTACGGTTTCTCTTAATACTTGAAAATTATCCATTTTCACATATCGGTTAAATCGTTTTAGTTTACTAACAAGATTGTCTTGAATTACACTTGCTAACTGTAAGCTTTGATCTAAATTCTCTTCCTGTAATAACGACAAACCAATAACTGATTCTGGTGAGTTTGGATTATAACTATAATTCTGTTTATAATCTTTCTCTAATAAAATTACACTGTTTTCTCTTTTCGAAATTTCTAAATTTGCTTTGTTTCCTCTTGCTCCCAAAACAAAGGTTCCTGCTCCATATGCATTAGATGTATGAGAATCACAATGAATAGAAATAAACAAATCTGCTTTAATATTGTTAGCAATATCTCCACGTTTCCATAACTCTACAAAAACATCCGTTTTACGTGTAAAAACAACCTTAATATCTTTTTGTTTTCCAATTATTTTACCAACTTCTAAAGCAACTTTTAAAGCAATATTTTTTTCTCGATAACCGTTTCCTAAATTACCTGGATCATGTCCTCCATGACCAGCATCTAAAACAATTGTGTAGGTTTTTTTCTGTGCAAAACTAAATTGCGTAGTGCATATAAAAAATAAGCTGCAAATAAAAAGTGTTAAAAGCTTTGTTTTATGATTATATTTAGTCTGTTCTACTATTAGCATCAATATTTTTACTTAATTTTGGCTTTTCAAATTTGGCACTTCAATTATTGAAGTATATTTTTACATTTATCACAAAAATAGCATTAAAAGCATTGCAATCAAACTTACAATACATACTTTTATTTAGCTTCCTTAGCTTTTTCTGCTTACAAACTAGTTTTGCTCAAGATATAAAGACAAAAACCAAACCAATTCCGGTTCTTAGAGGTAAAAAAACACTTTTAAAAAAGGACAGTCTTTTACTAAAGAAAAACCTCGATACCATAAAAAAGGATACAATTTTAAAACCCAAAAGTTCGGTTGAATCAAAAATTACGCATAATGCTCTTGATTATATTCTACAAAATGCAAAAACTAAGCAAGTAGAATTATATAATGAAGCACATGTAACTTATGAAGATATTGATTTAAAAGCTGGTTATATTTTAATTGATAATAAAAACAATACACTTTTTGCAAGAGGAATAAAAGATAGCTTAGGTTATGTACAAAGACCTGTTTTTAAACAAGGCTCTCAAGAATCTGAGCAAGACTCCATTTTTTATAATTTCAAAACAAAAAAAACGATTATTTATGGTATCAAAACCAATCAATCTGGGATGATTACCTATGGAGAAAAAATGAAAAAAGTAAATGACTCCACTATTTTTTTAAGAGATATCAAATTTACAACATCAGACAAAGTAAATCCAGATTATTACATCAAAACAAGAAAAGCAAAATTGGTGCCTGGTAAAAAAATTATTGTTGGCTTAAGTAATTTAGTAATTGCTGATGTACCAACTCCGCTTGCCATTCCGTTTGCATATTTCCCAATGACAGACACAAGAGCTTCTGGTTTTATTATCCCAACTTGGGGACAAACAAGCAATCAAGGTTACTTTCTACAAAATGGAGGTTATTATTTAGCATTAAACGATTATTTAGATATCTCTTTAATGGGTGATGTTTACACAAACGGAAGTTGGGGGTTACGATCAGAATCTAGTTATGTGGTTCGATACAAATACAATGGAAACTTTAGTTTTAGATACGAGAACTTAATTAGAAGTCAAAAAGGATTTGATGATTATAGTAAATCTACCAATTTCAATTTACAATGGTCACACAATCAAGACGCAAAATCGAACCCAAATGCACGTTTTTCTGCATCTGTAAATTTAGGAAGTAGTAAATATTTTAGAGAATCTTTAAATGAAATAAGTGTTTCTGATAGATTAACAAATACGTTAAATTCTTCTATTTCTTATTATAAAAAGTTTGTTGGCACACCTTTTAATTTAAACGCAACAGCAAGTCATTCTCAAAATACCAATACCCAAGAAATAAATATGACTCTACCTTCTTTGCAAGTAAATATGGATAGAATTTACCCCTTTGCAGGTAAAGATGGCGTCAAGAAAAATCCGCTACAAAAAATTGGACTGAATTACAGCATGAAAGGCGATTACAGAATTAAAACAGTAGATTCGCTTTTCTTTAAACCAGAAATGTTTGAAACCGCAAAAGCAGGTATACAACACACCGCATCAGCAAATACAAACATGAAAGTTTTAAAGTATTTCACACTAACACCAAATGCAAGTTATAGAGAAGTTTGGAATTGGGATTATACCAACAGATATTTTGATGCAACTTCTGGAACCGATATTAAAGAAAGAATTAATGGCTTTAAGAGTTTCAGAGAATATACAGCAAGCGTTTCTTTAGGTACAACCATTTATGGTCAGTTTAATTTTAAAGGGCGATTAAAATCAATTCGCCATACAATTAGACCTTCTATTACTTACGGATATCGACCAGATTTTGCAGATAAGTATAATCAACAAGTACAACAAAGTAATGATCCAACAGATATTTTAACTTATTCTCCTTTTGAAGACGGAATTTACGGAAGACCCGGAGCTGGATTATCAAATTCAATCGGAATTTCTGTTGCCAATGTTTTAGAAGCAAAAGTTGCATCAAAAGATTCATTAAACACAGAAGACAAGAAAATAACGTTATTAAACAATTTAAACTTTAGCACTAGCTATAATATTGCTGCCGATAGTTTAAAGTGGAGTCCAGTTTCTGTCACTGGCGGAACTCGTTTTTTTAAAGATAAATTATCTATAAATATGGGCGCAACTTTAGATCCTTATCAAATTGATGGAAATGGAACTAGAATTGATCAATTTAACAAAAACCTTTTTAGACTTACCGCAGCAAATATCTCTGCAAATGTTTCTTTTTCGAGTAAAGATTTTGAAAAGAAAGAAAAACCTAAAACAAACAGCACAAATCAAAATCAGTTTGGAGATGCCAATCCAAATAGCAATACAAAAAATCAAAAAGAAGTAAAAGAAACTAAATTATATAGAGCCACAATTCCTTGGAATATTAGCTTAGCTTATGCCGTAAATTATACAAATAACGGAATTTCAAATGCCGGAATTGGTTCAAACTCCTTAATGTTTAATGGTGATTTAGAATTATCGCCAAAATGGAAAGTGAGATATAGTTCTGGTTACGATTTTAAAAATAAAGGTTTTACATTTACTCGATTAGGATTTACAAGAGATTTAGATAGTTGGAGTTTTAATTTTGATTGGTCTCCATTTGGAACTAACAAATCTTACTATTTTAGAATCGGTGTAAACTCAAGTATGCTAAACGATTTAAAATGGGATAAGCGTAGTTTACCAGACAGATTATTGTTTTAGGAATTAGGAGAAGCTAAGAATTTTTAAACTAAAATAAAGTCTAAATAACTTTGAAACCTTAAAACTTAAAAAATAGAAAATACAATGAAAACAGTAATTACAACTTCAAAAGCACCAGCGCCAATCGGACCTTATAATCAAGCAACTTTAGTAGGAAACACTTTATATACCTCAGGTCAGATTGCAATAAACCCAGCAAATGGCGAATTGGTTTTAGATGATATTACTACAGAAACCAAACAAGTAATGGAAAATGTAAAAGCAGTTTTAGAAGCCGCAGAAATGACGTTTGAAAACATTGTAAAAACATCTATTTTTATTTCTGATATGAAAAACTTCGGAGCAATTAATGAAGTGTATGCAAGATATTTTAACGAAGCAACTGCACCAGCAAGAGAAACTGTAGAAGTTGCTAATTTACCAAAATATGTAAATGTAGAGATTAGTGTGATTGCTGTGAAGTAAATACAGAATACTAAAATTAAAAAAGTCGTTTTGAAATCTCAAAACGACTTTTTTAATTTTATAACGATGCAGAATACTCCAATAAATCTAACAGCTTTACTGCGTAACCCATTTCGTTATCATACCAAGCAACAACTTTTACAAAATTATCGTTGAGCGCAATTCCAGCATTGGCATCAAAAATTGAAACTCTTGGGTCGCTTACAAAATCTTGAGAAACAACCTCATCTTCAGTGTAGCCTAAAATCCCTTTCATTTCATTTTCAGAAGCGTTTTTCATTGCTGTTTTAACCGCTTCATAAGAGGCTGATTTCTCTAATCTCACCGTTAAATCAACTACAGAAACATCCATAGTTGGCACTCTAAATGCCATTCCTGTTAATTTTCCATTCATTTCTGGAATCACTTTTCCAACAGCTTTTGCAGCTCCGGTTGTAGACGGAATGATATTATGAATTGCAGATCTTCCAATTCTCCAATTCTTTGTTGCAGGTCCATCAACTGTATTTTGCGTTGCAGTTGCCGCATGAACTGTTGTCATTAATCCTTCTACAATTCCAAAATTATCGTTCAATACTTTTACAATTGGTGCTAAACAATTTGTGGTACAAGATGCGTTAGAAATAATGTTATCTTCAGCTTTTAACTCGTGATGATTAACACCCATCACAAACATTGGTGCATCTTTAGATGGCGCAGAAACCACCACTTTTTTTGCTCCAGCTTTTCTATGCAAATTTCCTTGTTCAATCGATTTAAAAATTCCTGTACATTCTAAAACATATTCTGCATCAACTTCGTTCCATTTTAAATCTTCTGGATTTTTTTCTGCAGTAATTCTAATTGTATTTCCGTTTACAATTAAACTTCCATCTTTTACAGATACTTCTCCATCAAAATTTCCGTGAACAGAATCGTATTTTAACATGTACGCTAAATAATCAACATCTAACAAATCGTTAATAGCAACAATTTGTATATTCTCTCTTTTCATGGCAGTTCTTAACGCTAAACGTCCAATTCTACCAAATCCATTTATTCCTACTTTTATCATTTATTCTATTGTTTTTATATTGACATGATGTCAGAAACTCTTAAAAGCTCTTGATTTATTGTATGTCCGCCTTTTATTGCCTCATTAATCCTTGTTGTAACTACTTTATCATCCTTTAAACCAACCATTAAATTAGTTTCATTCATTAATAACAACTCTACTGCTTTTACGCCTAATCTACTTGCCAAAACTCTATCAAAACAGCTTGGCGAACCACCTCTTTGCAAGTGCCCTAAAACGGAAACCCTAACTTCATATTCTGGAAGATTCTCTTCTACATATTTAGCCAATTCATATACGTTTTTTCCTGACTTATCTCCTTCTGCTACAACAACAATACTTGATGATTTCCCTGAATACTTACTTCTTTTTAAAGACTCTAACATTCTGTCTAGTCCTAAATTTTCTTCAGGAATTAAAATCTCTTCTGCTCCTGCTCCAACTCCAGCATTTAAAGCGATAAATCCGGCATCTCTTCCCATCACTTCAACAAAAAAGAGTCTATTGTGAGACGATGCTGTGTCTCTGATTTTATCAATTGCATCAACAGCTGTATTTAATGCAGTGTCATAACCAATAGTATGTGAAGTTCCAAAAATATCATTATCTATCGTTCCAGGAATTCCTATTACTGGAAAATTAAACTCATTACTAAAAGTCGTTGCTCCAGTAAACGAACCGTCACCACCAATAACAACTAATGCATCAATGTTATGGTTCTTTAAATGTTGAAAAGCTTTTTTTCGCCCTTCAATAGTCATGAATTCTTTGGACCTAGCAGTTTTAAGAATTGTACCTCCTTTGTTAATAATATTATTAACGCTTCTTGCTTTTAACTCGATAAAATCACCTTCAATCATTCCTTGAAACCCGCGATAAATACCAACACAATCTTTCTTATAATATGCACAAGTTCTAACAACCGATCTAATTGCGGCGTTCATTCCTGGCGAATCTCCACCAGAAGTCATGACTGCTATTTTTTTAATTTTCTTCATATCTCTATTGTAAAGTTAAGAAATATAAATCCAATTTTAGAAAGAAACAAAGAGTTTAAGAATTACTTTAACGTTTGAATAAAAGCTTGGATTTTTGGAAACTCTTTTGCTATTTTTTTTACAAAAGCAAATTGATTGATTGCCCTATCTAAATTATGATTTGGATAATTTGTTTTAAAATACACATCATCATTTAGAAAATCTGTAAGAAAACGTAATCCCATTAAAAAAGGTAATATTTTAATACTAATTGGAAGCAATTTTATTTCATCTTTAGATATACTCTGACATTCTTGAAAAAATCCTTTTGTATAGTTTTTGAAATACTCTAAATTGAATTTGATTTCCTCAATATTAACCTCATCTTCATTTGCAGTGTTACACAAAGTTCTAATTGCGTCACCATAATCAAAATGCAACACACCTTTCATCACTGTATCTGTATCAATTAAGCACAATGCTTTATCTTTTTTTGAAAACAAAATGTTTGAAATTTTAGTATCGTTATGTGTTAATCGAAGTGGTATTTTTTGTTGCTGAATTGCCTCATCGATTTGAAACATTTCTGTACTGTTTTCTTCTATAAAATCAATTAAATTTTTAGACAGATTTATTTTCTGTTCGGAAGCATCTTTTAAAGCTTTTTTAAATTGACTGTAGCGCACAGAAACTGAATGAAAATCTTCTAAAATCGTAGTGATCTTTGACAATTCAATATCTTTTGTCAACTCTAAAAACTCACCAGTTATTTTACCTGCTTCAAAAGCAATTTGAGCATTTTTTGCTTTTAAATAAGTAATTGAATTTTCAATAAAAATAGAAATGTTCCAGTAATTTTTATTTTCATCTTTATAAAAAAAAGTATTGTCTTTTGCTTGTACAAAACACAATACTTTTTGTTGAATTTCCTTTAGAGTTAAATGCCTTAGTTTATGTTGTAAATGATTACTAACACAAACTTTATTTTGAATTAACTCTTTTGATTTATTAAAAACAGTACGATTTATTTTCTGTAAAACGTACTGTGTATTTTGATTTGTCTTAATTAAAAAAGTATCATTTATATGTCCAGAATTTAATTCTTGAAACGACTCAAAATCAGCTTCAATTTTAAATTTAGAAAAAATACTTTTCAATTTATTTTCCATTACCAAAGCTTTGGCGGATATACAGATTGTGCGATTAATTCTTTAACTTTACTTACAACAACTTCTTTATCTTCTTTATAAGTAACTCCCATCCACTTTGCATCTGTACTTAACACCTTCATTGTAGCTTCTCCTCTATGTATCAAATGATCTACTACAGAAGGCAAAAAGAATTCAGCTTTTAACTCTTGGTAATTCTTTTCTAAGAACAATTCAAATTCGCTGTCTAAAAAAGTTAAAAAAGTTGGCGTAAACCCAAAGAAATTCATAGAAACAATTGTATCATTTGACATAATTTCCTCGTTACCTTCTTCGTTCTCAAAAACAATTTCAGTATCTTTTTTTGTAATTGCAGTTCTTTCAATTATTTGTTGCAAATTATTGTTTTCATCTGCAAAAGTTTCTCCTCTAGAAACACTTCCATTTTCAGACAATGTATTGTAAATTGGATAACCTACCATTGCATAATTTGTTGATGACTCATTTGCTTCTTTTAAATGTGAAATGATTGTTTTAAAAGCATCTAATCCATAAAAATCATCAGCATTGATCACACAGAAATTATCCTTAATCATGTCTTTTGCAACTAATAATGCATGTGCTGTTCCCCAAGGCTTAGTTCTTTCATTATCAATATATTTAGCAGGAACTTTTGTAGTTTCTTGAATTGCATAATCAACCTGAACTTTCCCTTCTAATTTAGATCCAAACTCAGTTTTTACTTCTTCTAAAATGTCTTTTCTTACGATAAAAACAACTTTTGTAAAACCTGCCTCAATGGCATCAAATAAAGAAAAATCCATGATAGTTTCTCCGTTTTCAGAAATTGCATCTAATTGCTTTGTTCCTCCATATCTGCTTCCCATTCCTGCAGCTAATATTACTAATGTAAAGTCTTTCATTTTTAATTTTTAGTTTTTGTTGATTTAAACTGAGTAAAGCGATTTGTTTTTGCAACTTTAACTGAGTCTTTTTTTATGTTATTTTTTTTCTTCTTTTTTAACCCTATTTTTCTAAGTAAATCAGACAGATTATTAAAATCTACTTGATATGTTAAACCAATTCCTTGTGTATAACCTTCTTCTTCTGTTGAGTATTGAATTTCATTTTGACGATTAAATATTACACCTCTAAAGTTTCCTTTTTCATTCAATAATATTTCAACCTTTACTTCACCAACAACACTAGATTGTGTTTTTGCACCAACAGGCACTCCAACTTTACCATTTATCACAACCCTATCAGAAATTTGTGTACCAACCGACACATTTACCAAATCATCTGTATTTACATTTGCAACATCTGTTTTATCAGTAATTTCATAATCTACATCAAATTGCACTTTACCGTCTTGACTGCTTATTAAACTAGAAAGCGCACTTGTAATTGCATTTGAGGTAGTACCGATTATTGCATCTGAACTATTAAAGTTTGATTTATCTGGATTAAAGAATGTATTTAATGCAAGTAACGATAAAAATTGCTTTGTTTTTTCGTTTACATCATTATCATTCAATCTAAATTCTAACTCAGATGTAATGGTGTTATTTACATTTGGTATTTCTATATCAAACTCTTGATTTGAAGTAAATAATCCTCCGCTAATTTTCGCGATTAAATTAACGGGTATTTTTCTGCTTGAATTAAAATTCTCTAATAATGTTGATGGATTTGCTTTTGTTGTATAAATGGCAGTTATGTTTAAATCTGCATCTGCTGGGCTTCCATTCCAAGAAATAGTTCCGCCTCTTTCTACATTAAATGTTTTATTTACTAAACCTCCATATTTAAATTCATATTTTCCTTCATCAACGGTAAAACCACCATCCATTATAAATCGACCTCTTGTATCAATTTCAATTTTTATGTTTCCATTTCCTCTTCCGTTTAATAAACTCCCATTAGATTTATCAATTACTATTTCCGCAATGGCATCATTTGTAACTTCTAAATTAATATCTAATTTCAATCCCTTTAATGCATCAAATTCAAATTCTTTAGTTTCAACTTCTTCAACAACATCTTTATTAGATCTAAACTGAATTAATTTATAATTGTCTACCGTTTTTATATCATTTAAAGGAATTACAAACTTTGTATTAGGGTTTGTTGTTGCGTTTACATCAATTAAAAGATTATCGGTTAAACCTACAATTCTTGCATTCCCATTAATAAAAGCTGTACCATAATACAAAGACTCTTCAGTTTCTTCAGTATCTAAAACTACTAAATTATCGGTTTCTATTTTTAAATCCATCCTCCAGGATTTAAAATCGACATGAGAAATACTACCGCTAAAATCTCCCGTAGAATTGTACTTAGTGTCTAATAAATCAAGTTTCTCAAAAATAAATGATTGCCCATCTAATCTAATCTTTGTAAGTCCTGCAAAATCATAATCAACATTTAAATAAGGAAACAGCAAACCTGCATCATTTAATTCTAACTCGCCTTTCATTACCGGATTCCTTAAGAATCCTTTAAAACTAAAACCTCCAGAAGCTTCTCCTCTAATTTTAGATAGTACATCTTGTCCTAACGGACTAAATGCATTTAATTTAAATTTATCTAAAGAAACATTCAAGTCTACAATTGGGCGTTGTCCAGAAAAATCTATAGATCCGTCTGCAAAAATACTTTTTCTATTTGCGTTTTCTAAAGTTAAATCAACTGCATATTTTTCGTACGAGTTATCTCCAACAATATTTAAATCTAAGTTTCCTTGTTCAAAAGAATTGATTTTAAAATCTGATATAGACAGTTTTCCTTTTGGACTATATAGTCCTTCTTTTTGCAGAAAATCTAATTCACCATTTAAAACTCCGTTTATAGACAAACTATCAATTACAGGCATTAAACTAGACAATTGAACTTTCTTAAAATTGATTTTTAGATCTTTTTCTGTTGAATCTCTTACAAACCCTTGAAACTTAATTTCTTGTTCTTTGGATGTTAAATTAAATGGACTAAAAACATATTCGTTACTCTTTAAATCGAAAACTACTTTACTGCTTTTATTATCTTCAGGGTTAATTTTCCAAACATTATTTTCAAAATCAAAACTAGATTTCTGTATTCCTAAAACAGACTTTCTTTGTTCATTTAAAGTATAAAAGAAATCCATATTAAAGGTTTCATTTGTTGCTGTTGCCCCTTTAAATTCAGATTTCACAAATAATGTATCATTTTTTGTTACGTTCAATAAATTTAATTTTGATGCATTAAAATATTTTGTATTTATTTTAGCAGCCATCAAATGTGTGTTATAAAACTTATTCTTAGTGTTAATTTCTAACTTTAATGAATCTATTTCATTACCATAAACAATCATTTTAGGAGACAAGAAATTAAGTTTAAAATGATTTGTCTCTGAATCTATTCTTCCATTAAAATTAGTACTTCTATCAATAAATATTTCAGGGAAAAAGACATCAATAATTTGATTATAAATATTAATATCGAATTCTAAAAACTGATTTGGGGCTACTTTAAACGGCAGATAATTTGCGTATATACTACCCATAGCGTTTTGGATTAACAAAGGCAGCTCACTAAACCTAAAGTTACCACTTAATGAGCCTTGAGCAATATCATTTTCATTTAAATTTTTATTAATTTCTATGGTTTTTATGCTATCCTTTATGTACGAGGTAATAGCAAATTTTTTAAAATTATACGCTTTTTTGGGTGATGTATATTCAACATTGTTAAATGTTGTAATGCCTATAATATTATCAAATGTGTTGCCTACAATATCAAACTTTAATTCCCCTTTTATTTTAGAAATACTATCTCGGGTAAACAAATTGGTTTTTACCAAATTTGCATCTTCAATATTTGCTGTAAAATCAAACTTATTTCTTTTTGATGAAAAATCTACTAAGCCATTTAGTCGCATCTTTAAAAACTCATCATTAACACTTAAGTTTCCTGTAAAAAACTTATTTAAGAAAAGCCCGTTTATGTTTACATTTTGATATTCGTACTTATTAAACTCTATTTTTTTTACAACACCAATAATTCCTGAATTTATATTTTCTAGCTTAAAACCAGTTCCGTTAACATCACCAACTAGAGTTACTTTTCCTAAAAGAGGCTCATCCATCAACCTCCCAATATTAAAATCATTTAACTCAATATTACCTTTATAATTTGCATTGTTAAAAACTGCTGTGCTAGTAAATTTTAAATCAGCACTTGCGGCTCCTATCTCAGAAAAAACATCTACAAGTAAATCTAATTTATTATCATTAATTGCTGTTTTACCAATTAAATTAAACATCCCTAATTTTTTAATTTTTTCTGGTAATACTTCTCCAAGTAAATTAGGTAAAACACCTGTTAATTTATTATAATCTGCAGTTAAACTTTCAACATCAGCTTCAAAAGAAAACTCTTTTTCAGAGTTTAAAGCATTTACTAGTTTTAAGTCTGATTTAAGTAGTATTCCTTTGTCGGAATTTATATTTAAATTATTTACTTTAAAGTTATTTAATGTACCAACTATATTACCTTTTAAATTTAATACATCTTCAACACCAAACTCTTTATAAAACTTATTTAAGTCCTTTAACGAAATTTTGCTTCTAAAAATATTAGCCTTTAAATTTACTTTATCTGTAAAAAACTGAAAATCTTTTCGATTGTATAAAAATGAAATGTCTGCAATTATTTTTGAAGTTTTAGTTTCTAATGTTGTTTTTTTAAACAACATGTTTGATGTAGAGTATGCAAAATCGGTAGTTAAATTTGTAACCTCCAAACCACTCTCTTCCTTAAAATATAAACCTCTAATATTTGTTGTTACGTCAGACCCAAAAATTTTAAAATCACTTAAACTACCGCCTGCGTCTTTTATAGAAAAAGACAAACTATCTTTTTGATTTAAGTTTAATAGTTTAAAATTCAAGTGATCTAAATACATATCTGAACTCGTTAACAAAAAAGGGTTTGCTAATGAATCTGTTGGAGCACCGTTATCAAAATTTTCTACAAAAATTGATAGATTATCATTTGTTTCTCCTTTGTATTTTTTTAAATGAAAATCAACTCCACTTAACGAAACACTTCCTAAATTTACTTTATTATCAATAATTTTTTTTGCATTGCGCAAAGAAGTGCTTAGGTTTTTAACAAAAATTAAGGTATCGTTATGATGATCTCTAATTTCAACATTTTTTAACTGAACCGAACCTAGAAAAGATAAATCAACTCTTTTAACAACAATATTTGTGTTAAAAGATTCTTTTAAGCTTTTAGTCAAGGTTCTTGCTAATCTGGTTTGCACACCTGGAATTGAAAACACAATACTTATTAAAAACAAGAATAGCAGTACATACGCTAGAAACCTAACAAATATTTTTATCTTGTTTTTAATAATCAATTTTTTATTTAAAGGTGGAACAATCAGTGAATTCTATTCAAAAAATGTTCCATTCTATGCAAAGAAAGTTGAAATTTTGATAACTTTTGAATTTGAATCAATATTTTTGCAACACAATTTAAAACATTTAACCTTTTGAGCCAAAAATCGGTATACATTTTAGGAATAGAATCTTCTTGTGATGACACAAGCGCTTCGGTTATTTATAACGGAAAAGTGTTAAGCAATGTTGTGGCAAATCAAGAAGTACACTCAAAATACGGAGGTGTTGTTCCAGAATTGGCTTCTAGAGCACATCAACAAAATATTGTTCCGGTTGTACAACAAGCTTTAGAACAAGCAAATATTGATAAAAATCAATTGAGTGCAATTGCCTTTACACGAGGACCAGGATTAATGGGATCTTTATTAGTTGGAACTTCTTTTGCAAAATCTTTAGCATTAGGATTAAACATTCCGTTAATTGATGTAAATCATATGCAAGCACATATTTTAGCACATTTTATTGATGAAGAAAATGCTAAAATTCCACCGTTTCCATTTATTTGTTTAACGATAAGTGGCGGACATACACAAATTGTAAAAGTTTCCAATCATTTTGATATGGAGATTTTAGGTGAAACCATTGACGATGCCGTTGGAGAAGCTTTTGACAAATCAGCAAAAATATTAGGATTACCTTATCCTGGCGGGCCATTAATTGATAAATATGCGCAAGAAGGAAACCCAAAAGCATTTCAATTTACAAAACCAAAAGTAGGCGATTTAGATTTTAGTTTTAGCGGATTAAAAACAGCTATTTTATATTTTATTCAAAAAAAGGTAAAAGAAAATCCAGATTTTATCAAAGAAAACTTAGTAGATATTTGTGCATCAATTCAACATACAATTGTTGAAATTTTGATGATGAAGCTTAAAAATGCCGTGAAACAAACTGGCATTAAACACATTGCTATTGCAGGCGGAGTTTCTGCAAACTCAGAAATTAGAAAACGCTTACAATTAGCAGAAAAACATTTTGGATGGACAACGTACATTCCGAAGTTTGAATATACTACAGACAATGCAGCAATGATTGCCATTACTGGTTATCTAAAGTTTTTAAACAATACGTATTCTAATATTGATGTAACTGCACAAGCCAGATTAAAAGTAACAGAATAAAAAAAAGCGAGCATAACGCTCGCTTTTTTATTTACAAATATTTTTATTTCAGAACTTCGGTAAGCACTTTTGCTAAACGAATTCCGCCTTTTTGCAACTGACTTCTTACTGTTTCAAAATGATCATACATATAACGGTAACGTAAATTTTCATCATTTTTTGCAGAAGCATAAATTTCTTGAGCCAATACTTTAGATTCATTTACCCAATCTACAACAGAACCTTTTTGCAATTCTTTTATTTGAGATCTACTCATTTTATCAGTATTTCTACTAAGTTCTGTATAAGTCATATTAAAACTGTTAATCATTTCGCTGTCCCAAACTCTATGCATATTAGAATTGTTGTAAAACCATTTTACTTTAAAATCATTTCCGCCTCTATCAGAAACTCTTCCAACGTGCATTGGTTGATGTAAATCACCAATAAAATGCACCAACATTTTTAAATGAAATGCTTTATCTTCTTTGGTTGAGTTTTTATCTAACAACACTTCTTTACACTTTGCTATTGCTGTAACTAAATCCCCTTTTGGGTTCTTTTTTGAAGTTTGATACGTTTCATCATCATTTAAATTTACATAATGCCAAGTAGAATATTTTCTGAACGCTTTATCAGATTTAATATCATCTGCAAACGTAGAAACCATTGCCAAACTTTGTCCGTCTAACAATTCACTTATTTTACGTTTTGTTCTTTTTGATAAATGATTTGAAGCGATTTCTCCAACTGCTCTATGACCAGTATTTCCCCAAACCACAGCAGATTCTTTTACAGGTTCTGATGAAAAATTTCCAAATAATGTAAAAGCTAATATAAATAAGATGTTTGTTTTCATTTTTGATTTTTTACGAAATATTATTTGGCTAATTTAAAAAAATATTAGCGTAAATATTTGGAAATCAGAAAAAAAATGTTATATCTTTGTGATATCATTTTAATATCATAATAAAACAAACTCAAATGGAAATAGAAAAAATCATCAAACCAGCAAACGGTTACCTAATGTTATTAATCGTTTTATTATTATTTTTTGGCGGAATTACCATGTCAATAATTCAGGAAACACCTTTTTACATACCAGTTATCATTATAGGTTTTGTAAGCTTCTTTGGTTTCATTTTAGTGAATCCAAATACTTCTAAAGTTGTTTTATTATTTGGTAAATATATTGGTACTATTAAGCAAAATGGCTTGTATTGGGCAAATCCGTTTTACACAAAAAAGAAAATCTCTTTAAGAGCAAGTAACTTTGATAGCGAACGTTTAAAAGTAAATGACAAATTAGGAAACCCTGTTATGATTTCTACCATTTTGGTTTGGAGAGTTACTAACACTTACAAGGCAGCTTTTGATGTTGATAATTATGAAAACTTTGTAAGAGTTCAAACAGATGCAGCTGTTAGAAAATTAGCAAGCATGTATCCTTATGATAATTTTGCGGATGAAGGCACAACAGAAGATATTACATTACGATCTAGTGTAAATGAAGTGAGCGAGGCTCTAGAAAAAGAATTAGAAGAACGCTTATCAATTGCCGGAATTGAAGTTTTAGAGGCAAGAATTGGTTATTTAGCTTACGCACAAGAAATTGCTAGCGCGATGCTAAAAAGACAACAAGCTACAGCAATTGTTGCAGCACGTCATAAAATTGTTGAAGGTGCAGTAAGCATGGTAGAAATGGCTCTTGAAGAATTAGGAAAAAAGCAAGTTGTAGAGTTAGACGAAGAACGTAAAGCTGCAATGGTTAGCAATTTAATGGTTATTTTATGTGGAGATAAAGAAGCTTCTCCTGTTTTAAATACCGGAACATTAAGCCATTAATATGCTATTAGTAATCATAAAAATATTTGCATTAATCATTAATCTAACAGCACTTTTATTAACCTCTTTATTTAGTTAAAAAATGTTAGGGTTTCAAATCAAAAACAGAAAAACACTTTTAATTGTATTTGCAATTTGCATTGCATTGATTAGTCTTGGAATTTTAATATTGACAAATAGATAATTATGAAAAATAAAAGTGCATTTATAGGAATGGTTTTTGGAGCTGGAATCGGAATAATTTTTAACAGCACAGGATTGGGATTACCAATGGGCGCTGGAGTTGGTCTTGTTCTTGGTTTAATAGTTGATCAACAACAAAAGAAAAATAAGAAACAATAATGAGCGAAAAACAAATTTTAGCAATCGGTATCGGAACTGCTTTAGGTTCTAGTTTAGGTGTAACCTTCGGAGTTGTTTTTGATAATATTGCTATTGGAATTTCAATTGGATCAGGAACTGGAACAGCAATTGGAGTTGCTTTAGCGTTGATTAACTTTGGAGAAAAAAAAGAATGTAAAAACAAAAAATAATGAAAGAATATCACGTAATTAATTGGAAACCTGGATTATCTAAAAATAGTGAACGTTTAGAAGACACACTAAATGAACATGCTAGAGACGGATGGAGAGTAATTCATATTGGAGAGCAAAATACTAGAATCGTTTTTGAACGAGACAAAAACAGATAGTGAGAATTTTTAAAGAAGAACAACGATTTACACAAACTTGGTTAATAATTTTACTAACCATAAGTATGTTTGTTCCTATGTTTCTTATTATTAAAGAATTTTCAGAAGAGAATACCGCAATGAGTTTAAATGAATTTTTATTTACAATCATTTTAATGCCATTATGCATTTTACCAATTTTCTTCTTTAAATTAAAAACAAGAATTGATGAAAAAGGAATTCATTTTCAGTTTTTTCCTTTTCATTTAAAATCAAAAACGATTGCTTGGTCAGAATTAAAATCTGCCGAAACTAGAAAATACGACGCCATTTCAGAATATGGTGGTTGGGGATTAAAAGGTGGCTTTTTAAGGAGAAAAAGCAAAGGCGTTGCGTATAATATTTCTGGCGATATCGGAATTCAATTAGAGTACAAAACCGGAAAGAAAATATTAATCGGAACCCAATTGTTAAACGAAGCAAATTCGGTTTTAAACACGTACAAAGAAAAAATACACACAAATGAAAATTAAATTACTATACATATTATTATTCGTTTGGTCATTTTCAAATGCGCAAATAAAAGTAACATCAGAAGAAATTCTAATTAAAAATGATGCAATAGAATTACCCGGTACATTAACATTTACAAAAGCAAAATCGCCATTAGTAATTTGGATTCATGGGTCTGGAAATGTTGATAGAAACGGAAATCAAGGCGCAATTGTAAAAGCAAATTACATCAAACAATTTAGAGATGAAATTAATAAAGAAAACATTGCATTTTTTAGTTACGACAAAAGAACAGCTAATAAAAAAAATGTTCCATTTTTAAAAGGAATTACCTTTACAGATTTTATTGATGATGCTAAAAAAGTAATCAATCATTTTAAAGATGATAAACGATTTTCTAAAATCATTTTAGTTGGTCATAGTCAAGGTTCTTTAATTGCAATGATGTCTTTACAAAATATCGACAAATATATTTCGCTTGCTGGACCTGGAGAATCAATTGATAAAACAATGATTAAACAAGTTACGGCGCAAAATGTACAATTAGGAGAAACTACAGCAGCACACTTTAAAGAATTAAAAGAAACTGGAGCAATTAAAGAAGTAAATCCGTTTTTGGTATCACTTTTTTCAAAACCAAATTGGGCGTTTTTAAGTAGTTGGTCAAAATTAAATCCGGTAGAAGAAATTAAAAAAGTAAACATTCCTACTTTAATCATCAACGGAACAAAAGATTTACAAGTAAAAATTGAAGATGCAAACGCATTACACAAAGCAAAACCATCGGCAAAATTAGCAATTATTAAGGACATGAATCACGTGTTAAAAAACATAAAAATTGATGCTGATAATATGAAATCGTATTACACAGCAGATTTCACAATATCATCAGAATTAATTACAACCGTTGTAGCTTTTATAAAAAACAAATAAAATCATGGCAAAAAAGAAAGCTTTTGCATTACGTATAAACGAAGACATGATCAAGGCAATTGAGAAATGGGCTTCAGATGAATTTCGATCTACCAACGGACAGATTGAATGGATGCTCATGCAAAGTCTTAAAGATGCAAAACGTGAACCTAAAAAGAAAAGCGAAGAATAA